>CAZDCS010000141.1:0-3351 GCA_964504015.1 uncultured Mariniplasma sp.
AGTGTAGCGAAGCGAAACGCCGCTTTTAACTGTCCGCTGGATGCTTTTGTTAGCTGTTTTTATGGTGCGTAAAAGCTACCTAGCATAGACTTGGAAGCTTCATCGGTGCAAAAACTTAAAAAATCATCTGTCCACTCATAAGCAATACAACGATCTTTTGTTAAGTATTTTAAATACCAATCATTCTTATTCGGCACAGTTGAATTCGTGACTATGCACAAATTAGCCTCAGGAAGATTGAATATATAGCGATATTCATATAATTGAGATATTGCTTTTCTGGTTTGTGAAATAAAATTAGTAGAATCTTGGTTCAGTGATTTCATTTCATATAAAACAACTTCTTTATCTTTAACATATAAATCTATATGCTCATTTTCATATGGTTGAAACCCAAGATCATGCAAATACTTTGATTTTGCAGCTATTAATTCCCAGTGTATTTTGTTGGCTCTTTCCATTTTTTGGGCGTTAATATTATAACTAATATTATCGGATTTATAAGAAGGAGGCGTTTCTCCAATTTTATTTTTAGCTTTTCCTTTTAACTGTTTAATATCCTCTTTTATCTTTAAGATGCCCCCACTATATTTTTCTAACTGGTGTATTCCTTTGCTTTTTCCAACTAAATTAGCTTCATTAATATAACTAATAAATGTTGAAAATCGTCTGTCTGCGGTGCTAATTGCACCAGGGTAAAGTGCGCGGAACCACAATTTTAATTTTTTATCCTCAGGGTTGTATTTATGAATATACCTTAAGGCTTCATTAAATACCTTTGTTTCTATTAAGCACCTTCCCAAGAAGTCTATGCGAGATGAGTCACTAGAAAGTGTTGAATATTCTTTTCCAACAGGGGTTAATTCAGCATTATTTGCTTCGTTAGTAACTAGACCTAAAATTTCAGCCGCCAATCTGTAATAACGCCCTTGTCTGCCAGATGACTCCAAGCCTATATAGTTCTCAATATCATCATCTGTGCGATTTCCCTTTGAAACTGCAATAGCAACTTCTCCAACTTGTTGTAGTCTATCAGCTTGCGGAAAATCTGATGTTTCAATTGCCATAAATTTAAAACCCTACAAATAAATATTCATTAACAGTGTTTTTATTTTTTCCAACTCTGTGGCTTTGAGTCCCAAACGAATATTGATACTTCACCGGAATAACCTCAACATGTTGTTTATACTTTGATATTAATGAAACCATTTCATCAAGTGTTGGCTCGCTATTTGATGAATATGATACTAGCAAAATATTACTTCTAAATTTCTCAAAAAGTTTATCAAACGCATCCGATGCTCCTTTTCTTGTGGAGAAAGGTGTTGGATACGATTTAAACTTTTTAGTTTTTGTATGCTCTTGTATTTCCACATCGTTCCAGTCCTTCGCCAAACCTTCAACGAAGTGATACCTTCTCACATATTCATTGTCAGAATATCGAGAATAATAGGGTGGATCTATATACACTAGACAATTACTTTTTGCTCTCATCGTCATAGCATCACCACATCTAGATTTATTTATAGTGGAATGATCAAAAACTGATGCATTTATTGCCTCAATTGCTTCTAAAAATTGTTCTTGGAAGGATATTTTTAGATCTCTTCTTCCATCATCATAGCGATGCCCAATGTATGTAAATATTCCTCTCGGTCTTTTTTTCAAACAAGCTCGGATAAGAGCAGACATTGCTATAGCACGTTTATATGGATTCCTGATTTTTTTAATTTTATATCTGAGTAGATCAATAAACCTATTGTCTTCATCAGAAAAATATAGCCCTTTGAAGGTGTCTTCAACAAATGTATCAGTTATTTTCACAGGCTCTAATAGCTTTTTTGCCTCATTAATTGGCAAAGTAACAGTATCATTCTCAACCATGGCTTTTGTAAAAGTTGCAGACATTGCCATATAGTCATTGCTAATAACGTTTTTACCATATGATTTCATCATGTAACTTACTACTCCTGAGCCTGAAAAAAGATCAATCACTGTATCAAATTCAAATTGTGAAGCGACAGACCAAATCTCTTGTAAAAGTTTATTTTTTGAACCCATAAACCTAGTTGAAGGATATAGAGCAACCTGCTTAGTAAGAAGTTCTGAGGCAACCTTTAAGTTAAACCTTTGCTTAGGCGGGATATTAACTATCACATCCTCACCTGTTCGTTTCGCCCCATTACAAGAAATAAATCTTTTTGTTTTTATAACGTCAATACAAAAGTATTTATATTGTTCATGAACAATAGGATGATTAGAATTAGTTAAAATCACATGGCATCCTATATTATGGAGACGTTTAATTTCATTAGATAATTCAAGATGATCTTCTTCATAGAATTGCTCTTTCGTATATCTTTTAAAATCAGCATATTGAGATACTGGCAAATAGGGGGGGTCTAAAAATATAAAATCGCCTTTTTTTGCTTCTTCCTGTAATATTTTCTTATAATCACCACATAATATTTTTGTATGTTTCAAGCTTTTCGATGCGCTTCTCAATACATATTCATTAACAATATTAGGGTTTTTGTAGTTACCAAATGGCGAGTTAAACCCGCCTTTTTTATTGACTCGATAAAGCCCATTAAAACAGGTTTTATTTAAAAACAATGTTCTCGAAGCTGCTTCTACATCTGATAACTCACTAGTATTTTTTGAGCGCATGTCATAAAAATAATCTTTATCATTTTTATGACAATGAAGATCTTCTATCAACTCATCAACGTTACGAGCAACCACTGTGTAAAGATTAATCAATTCAGGATTGCTATCTGCAATAATTCCATTAGGAGGACAGAGAGAAAAATATAAAGCACCCCCACCAAAAAATGGCTCTATGTATTGGTTGTACTTTTTTGGTATTTTGGGGTGAATCTCTGATAGAAGCTGTGTTTTGCCTCCTGCCCATTTCAGGATTGGTCGATTATAGACGGGGGCATTTCTTAGCACGTTTTCTTTCATAGACTTTTCCTAGCATTTTATTTTTCAACTACACCAAACAGGCATTATTTTAGTGGATTTTAAGCTGTCAGTCTTGACCATTTTTTCATACGTGCTTCCACCTTGCTGCGTTCAGACAGCTAACAGCACATATCTGCGTCATAAAATCGCTCAATTTAGGTTTAGATAATTTTCTTGTGCAGCTTTTCCTGCCCCCTGATAATCAAGCCCTTTTGATGTTCGAAAATTATCAATTATCAATTATCAATTTACGATGTCTGCATCCCTTCCCGGCTTACTCTTCTTCAGCAGGCATATTTTCTTGATCCAGGGCAAAAGCATCATGTAAGGCCCGCACGGCAAGCTCGGTATATTTTTCAGCAATCACACAGGAAACCTTGATTT
>CAZDCS010000142.1:0-3296 GCA_964504015.1 uncultured Mariniplasma sp.
CGAATTGATGATGAATCTACTTAGCAAATATGATTTTATTAAGCTCAGCGGGTATGAAACGGGACTCCATTTTTTAATGGAAGTAGACAGCTTGATTGAAGAACAACAACTCGTTTCTAAGTTAAAAGAAAACGGGGTTTGGATATCGGGATTGAATGAATATTATTACGATGATAAAATAAGAAATGATAAACCAGTCTTGTTGTTAGGGTATTCGGGGATTAGACTTGCTAATATTGCGGAAGCAACAACAAAATTGCTAAGCATTTTGAAATTGGATGTCGAAAAAGATTAGCAGCTTATAAAATGGTTGAGAGATAGTTTGCACTGTTTGTGTAAATGGACAAAAGATTTCAATTAGGCTATAATAAACATACGTGATTGTTTGTAGGAACATAAATTAATAGACAATGCCAATTTAAAGACTAGATAGGATAATAAAAAGGAGATACCGCTATGATTGTTCAAATGAAAAAAGAGTCTACAAAAAAAGAATATAATCAAGTTATAGCATTTCTAAAAGCTAAGAAATTTGAAATAAAAGATGTTTCAAGCGAAGGGATACGGATTTTTTGGATCATTGGTGACACATCTAATATTGAACCAAGAGGTCTATATGCCTTTGACGGAGTTAAAGAAGCGACTAGAGTTTTGACTCCGTTTAAAAAAGTAGCCGTAGCTTTAAGCAAAACGATACTATTATAAGATTGAAAAGCGGGTTAGAGATTGGCGGTGACAGTTTCATCGTAATGGCTGGACCTTGCGCGGTTGAATCATATGCACAACTAAAAACAATTGCTCAAAGCATTAAAAAAGCAGGAGCTAATATTTTAAGAGCAGGAGCGTATAAACCAAGAACCTCACCGTATGCTTTTCAAGGTCTTGAAGAACAAGGACTGCAAATTCTAAGCAAAGTCGGTAAAGAAGAAGGGTTGCCGGTTGTTAGTGAAATACCTAGTGCAGAGTTGATCCCGCTATTTGAAAAGCATGTCGATATAATTCAAGTCGGCGCTAGAAATATGCAAAACTTTCACTTGTTAAAAGCTTTAGGAAAAATAAAGACACCTATTCTTTTGAAAAGAGGATTAGCAGCAACCATTGATGAATGGCTGCTTGCAGCTGAATATATAATGGCTGGTGGAAATGAAAATATCATTTTATGCGAAAGAGGAATTAGAACATTTGAAAAATACACAAGAAATACCCTAGATATCAGCTCGGTTTTAGTTGTTCAAGAGCTGTCGCATCTACCGGTAATAATCGACCCATCTCACGCTAGCGGAAGATGGGAGATGGTTGAAAAACTGTCATTAGCTAGCCTAGCTGTGGGTGCTAAGGGCGTAATGATCGAAACACATCAGCATCCTGAACAGGCTTTAAGTGATGGGGCACAATCACTTAAATTGACAAAGTTTACCCAACTTATGGAAAGACTTACAGAAGTTTCATCTGCTCTGAAATAAGATTAAAATAATTATGTCCATTGGATGATGGCTTTATTAGAGTGTTATTCTAAAAAAAGGAAAGATGACAGTTATGATAAAAATTGAAATGCAATCATATAATATTATAATTGAAAATAACGGGTTGTCAAAACTCAGCAGTCATATTAAAGAGGTCTATGATTATAATAAGTTGTTTATTATTACTGATCAGATCGTCTATGATCTTTACTGCGAAAAAATAACAACAGCACTTGATGATTATGATCTTTGTTTTGTTGTTGTTAAACCAGGAGAAAAAGCTAAAACACTTTTTAACTATGAAAATGTTATAAAACAACTTCTAAAAAATAAAATCAGAAGAAATCATCTGATTATCGCTTTTGGTGGTGGTGTGATTGGTGATCTCGCTGGCTATATAGCTGCAACTCTTTATCGAGGTGTTTCATATGTCCAAGTTCCAACTACTCTCCTTGCTCAAATAGATAGCAGTATCGGTGGGAAAGTTGGATTAAACCTTAATGAAGGAAAAAATTTAATTGGAGCATTTTATAATCCTAAATTAGTTTTAGTAGACCCTTGGTTACTAAAAACACTTTCAAAAAGAGAATTTAATAATGGGTGTGCTGAAATGATTAAAGCAGGGCTAATTGGTGATAAATCTTTATACAATCAATTGTTACTAAATAATCAAATAGACATAGAACAAATTATTAAGTCCATAAGAGTTAAACAAACATTGGTCACCCAAGACCCTTTTGACCATAATAAGCGGATGCATCTTAATTTTGGTCACACCTTTGGCCACGCAATTGAACACACGCATTTGTATAAACACGGAAAAGCGATTAGTTACGGAATGTTAATTGCCCTAAAGCTAGGTATTAAACTAGGCGAATCAACCCCAAAGATGTATTATGAGTTAAAAGAACTACTACTTAAAAAAGAATTAGTAGAGGAACCACTACTAGAAGCGAAAGATTATCTAGATGCTATTACCTACGATAAAAAAATGGTTAATGAAGTACTTAACTATATTATTGTTCCTAAAGTAGGAACTGCAAAAATCGTTAAACTAAAGCGGAGTGATTTTAAATGAACATTATAATTATTCCCAAAGCTCTAAGTGGTACAATCAAAGCCATCCCTTCTAAATCTTATTCGCATCGCTATTTGATTGCTGCTGGCTTGGCTCAAGAGCCAAGCACAATTAAAAATATTTTAATGTGCGAAGATATATTGGCAACTAAACAAGCACTAATGTCGCTTGGTGGGCAAGTTGAAAATAATAAGGTCTTTAATAAAAAACTAAGAATGGTGAACAGCGTAATTGATGCTAAGCATTCAGCTTCAACACTACGGTTTTTAATTCCATTAACGCTATTATTGAACCAAGAAATAACCTTTATTGGTTCAGGGGAACTTCCAAAAAGACCACTTGAGCCCTACATAGAACTTTTCAAGCAAAAGAGTATCTACTACACGAAACCTAAAAACAAGCACCTCCCCCTAACAGTTAAAGGAAAACTTAAAGGCGGACATTATCAAATTAAAGGTGATGTTAGCTCACAGTTTATCTCAGGCTTATTATTTGCGCTACCCTTATTGAGCAAAGATTCTGTTATTGAACTTGTAACACCTTTAGAATCGAAAGGCTATGTTGAGCTAACGCTAAGCGTTTTAAAAGAATTTGGCATTCATATTTTAAAAGTTGACCAATATTATTATATTAAAGGCAGTCAAAAATATCAAGCATTAGATACATTTGTTGAAGGGGATTTTTCGCAAGCAGCTTTTTGGATGATTGCAGGCCTTATAGGAAAAACAATCCAGATTAAGGATTTGAACCCGAAA
>CAZDCS010000143.1:0-3248 GCA_964504015.1 uncultured Mariniplasma sp.
TTTCCACAACGCAGGGTATGGACGAAAAGACAAGTAAGATTGTACAGGTTATTTTGGAACAAGCCCTAATATTAAATCCTCTCTTTCATTAGAAAGCTTTATCAACAGGTCGGAATAGCCGGATTTGCTAAATAATATATACCTCATCTGTCTGTTTTCATTAAACCACATTACCCTTTTGCCTTTTTCAACGAGTTGATAAAATAAACCTATATCTATCTTGCTATTTGTATATTTACATTCTCCGATAACTATTTCTTTAGTTTGTTCATTCAAAGCTACAATATCTATTTCATCGTTTTTATCCCACCATTTACCCAATTTTTCAAAAGAAAACCCTAGTTTTCCCTGCTTATTTAGCTCCCACATTTTGTCCATGCATACATCTTCAAACACACCACTCACATGATTATCAATAAAATTTTTACGTATTTTATTTATTGCAAAATCAATATCATCCATTTCTATATAATTTCGGTAAGGATAAACAAATTTAAACCAAAAGTTGATGAAATTATCTTTTAAGAAATACAAACCTTTCTTGCTCTTCTCCGGGTTTTTTTCTGTAACAGGAACCCTTCTTTCTAATAAATCTAGTTCTATCAGTCCTTTTAAATATCTAGTCAGGCTATTTTGCGAAACTTCTAATACCGCTGCTATTTTACCGAGCTTATGATTTCCGTTAGCAATTGTTTTAATTATTGAAAAATATGTTCCTATCTCTCCTACTTCTCTTTCTAGTAGAAAAATTGGTTCTTCATACAAAAAACTCTGCCTGTTTAATATGTTTTTCTTGATAGCCAAGTAGATGTCCTCTTCTTCGTTAAATAATTCAATATATTTGGGGACTCCACCCGTCACGCTGTAATACTCAATGAGCTCATGTTCACTTTTGCCCTCAAAAAATTCAGCATAGTGTTCAAATCTTATTTGCTTCATTTTTATTTGACCTGTTCTTCGACCATATAGTGGGCTAGAATAATTTAAAACCTGACTTTCCATCATATTGATTAAAGAGCCACATAATATTACCATTATATTTTCTTCTTTAAGAATATTATCCCATATACCTTGCAATATTGACGGAAACGCTTTATTGGCTTTGCCCAGATATTGAAATTCATCAATTATTACAATTTTTTTCTCATTTGTCTTATGCTTAGTTAATATTGCAAAGATGTCAGCCCAAGCAAGTCCAGATGCCTTTTCCAGTATTGTATCCCCTGTAAATGCAGCTACTAATGACTGAAAAGCCTTTCTATTCTCCCTCTCTGTTTCCTCGGTAGCAAGAAAATACATCGCTGGTTTATTTCTTACAAACTCACGGATTAATGCTGTCTTGCCAATTCTTCTCCTGCCATATACAACTACCAAAGAAGACCTGCTCTGAAAATACTCTCTCTCCAAAAAATCCTTCTCTACTAATCTATCAATGAATTGCTTCCTCATAGCCTCACCTTTTCTTATTTTTTATTATTATACCACAGATTATTATGTTTTAAAATATAATAATGCTGATGGGTTTCTAGAAGGAATCGGAAAAGTGGAATGAAGCGGGGTTCCCACGGCAAAAGAGATGGAATTTCAATTTTATCACCTCGAAATGGTCAATATTATTGCTTTAACTCATGTTTTAATTCTTTTCCAGCCATTATAAATACATAAAAGGATATTACTAGTAAAGGTAGATGTAAAACCCCCATCCACCACAATTCCCTGTTCAATATAAACCATACTATCATATTTATTACACCAAATAATAAACCTATAAAGCCAGTTACCTTTAGAGTTGTTAAATTTATTTTATTGAAATATAAAATAGCTACTACCAATATTACTGGCATCAGCATACAGCCTGTTACCATGGATTCATTAAATAGTAATTCATTAAGAGTAAAATTAGGATATTTACCTGTAGCATCTACAGGAAACCAATATGCCAATAATGCTAATCCGATTAGCCAATACTTACTATAACCGATTCTGTTTTTTATTTTAGTTCCTTCAGCTGTATGTATTTGGTTAAACCAAAAGATTGCAATTATTGCCATTAATATTAAGTTTCCCGGTAATACAGCTATTCCATAGGAGCTTGTTATTGCAGAATTTTGAAATAATGCTATTCCTATTAGTAATATGACGACAAAGTAGTTAAAAGCCCTCTCTACTCTAAACTTACTAGATATTAGACATGTAACTAGTACTAAAAAAATAACTTTTATGAGGCCATATAAAATTTCAAATTTATAAATAAATGGATTTTGGAGAACTTCAACAACAACTCTATTAGTATACCTAGAATCAAAAGGAACTTCTGTTAATGGTGGTAAGAAAAATATTATTAACAAAACAAGAAAAAACCACCATTTGTTTAAATTTATTTTGACCATTATATATGGCCTCCTACATTTTTAAAATGGTCACTTATGCTGGTTTTCAAGTGGCTATTAGGCAGATTCTTCTGGAAACCAATTACCAGTTCCGTTGAGAGCCAAATAGCAATTTCAATAAAAACTGATAAACAAAACAGGTGTCCAAATATTATCTTTTAAATAGCCCAAAATAATGTGCTTTTATTGATCGTTTAGAGCTATACTGCTAGCAATAGTTATCTTTTATCCACCCATTATTTGGTCAGTATCTGTCGCCATTCTTTACAAATATTCTCACAGTCCATCCTTGCGTTTGCTGGACTTGTGCTTGGCAATAGAATGTATTTAATTTCCTTTTTTCTTGTGAAATATTTATTAAAAAATTCTTCGGATTTTTTCCCATTGAACCCAATAACTTTTAGATTTTTATGCTTAGAAATAAAGTTGTCCAAGTCATTCGGTCCTTCATCTCTTATTGCACAATCAAGACTACCCTTACGAACTGCCTTACGTGCAACGTCCCAAATTCCGATTTTTGTTTTGAGTAAAAGAGCTCTTTTTTCTGTGTATGTTAGTGGTAAATCGTTATCAGTGATAAAAGAAATAATTTTCCAAAATCTGTTTCTTGGATGTCCGTAATACTCGTTTAATTCCAATGATTTGTCGCCTGGCATTGTTCCTAAGATCAGAACTGAAGTATCAGAATTAGAAATTGGATCAAAAGATTTTTTAAGATCTTTCGAACTTGTTTTAGTTGCAAGTTTTTCTGTTTTTGGTTTTTTCCTTGTTTGGCAAATGTCAGTTTTGCAAGATTCACAGGTAGGTTGTGCTCCGCTCCAAGTTATATCAATTGAAGTTTCAAATTCATTTACTCTA
>CAZDCS010000144.1:0-3174 GCA_964504015.1 uncultured Mariniplasma sp.
GTTGTAAAACGGTTTAAAACATCAGCAATCTTAACTTGTTTTCCAATCGTATATCTAGCGCTTAGAGTTAAGATATGATTCAATGTTACTAACAACTCTTTTTCCTTTGCTGTATTATATTGCCGGTAGTTAGAACTATTAACATAGTTTTTGCCAGCAACTTCTCTAAGTTCAACTTTTTTACCGTTTTTTCTAACGTATTGAGTCAATTCATAAAAGTCATTAGTATCTTTTGTTCTTTTCTTGATTTCTTTAAAGTCACCAACCATCACAAATTGCCTTTTAGCTCTAGTAGTAGCAACATTAATTAACTCTTGGTTATCTTTTACCCAATCAAAAGTTTTTTGTGAACTATGCGGGGTAATTGCTGAACTAAAATAAATTGTATCTTTTTCATCACCTTGAAAAGTATGGACTGTCCCTACGGCAACATCTTTAACACCATTATCCTTTAAGACATCTTTAATTAAATCAGCTTGATTTCTAAAAGGAGTAATGATACCAACATTTTTCTCCTTTTTAGCTTGAATATCTTTTACAATTGCACTTATTTCATCAATCGCTGTATTTCTTTCATTGGAACGAGATGATGACGATAAGTCAATATCAAGATAATGTAGTGCTTGTTTGTCAAAGCCTTCTCTATTTGGAATAATTAACTTAGAACTATAATATTTTTTATTACTAAAGTTAATAATGTCTTTATGTGACCGGTAATGAAATCGTAACAAAATAAATTTTGAGATACTATCAACACTTTGCATTAAGCGAATAATTGAATTATTAGTATAATTATATGACTGACTAATCGCATATTGTTTCATTAGTTTTTTGTTTGTTTCTGGAGCTAATGTCACAACAGGTCTTAATTGATTTTGGTCTCCTACTAACAACAATCTTTCGCCTCGTAAAATCGGGAATAATGAATGTCCAATTGAGCATTGCCCTGCTTCATCAATAATTGTTAAGTCAAACTTAACAGTTGGATCTCCCAGCCTATAGGCTGACTGATTAGTTGTTAAAATAATCGGGAAAACCTTTTGTAGAGCCTTAAACTGTTCTTCATCTGCTAAGTAGCGGTTAAATTCTTTAATTTGTTTTATTTCATCTTCTTGATCTAAAATAGCAATAAAATCTTTGTATTTGGGTTGTTTCAATTTTTTTAAATGTTTGACCGATGTGAAAAAGAGCCACGTCAAAAATTTCTCATCAATTCTCATAACAACTTCTTGAACTTTATCATCGGTAATAAGTGGCGTTTTAGCTAATTCTGCTTTCTTTGCCTCTAGTTCACTTTGGATGATAATATTAGCTCTAAATTGATCATCTATACCTTCATACATTGACTTTAACGCATCAAGTTCTTCTTCTAAATCCAACCTTTTTTCATAATCATCAATTACTTGATTAATTTGTTTCATCTTGTTTTGATTAGTTGTTCTATGCCAAGTCAACGAAGATTCATCAACCTTATATCTATCATATTGCTTAAGATAATCTTTAATTAAAGCAATCGCTTCTTTTACTCGTGCATTGTTTCCTAATCTTAAAATCGGTAAGGGGATTTTTTTTCGTTTTGAGGTTAACTCTCTCAATTTAGTATAAATATCATCAATGGGTTTATTGTTATTTGATGAAACTAAAACAGTTTGTTCATTAAAAAAAGCAGCAATCAACAAATTAATAATACTTTGCGTCTTTCCGGTTCCAGGAGGGCCTTGGACATAAGTAATTGGTTGTTTAAGCGCATTATGAATTACTCTAAGCTGATCAACGTTCATCTTGTCATCAAGCAACACAATATCAAATTTGCGTCTACGTCCTAAAAGTGAGGTATCCATATTGCCAAAAAAAGCTTTTAAAGGCTTAGATAAAGTGTTTTCTTCCTTTTGAAAAACAATAGCATCAAACTCTTTATCGATATTACTGTCATAAGGTCTTATAATATCCATAATATAAGGTCTAGCATCGATTGTTTCTTTATACTTGACTAAAACACTTTCTAGCATTTTTTTTGCTTCACTTAAATTTTCGATAAGTAATTCGGCAAAATAATCTGTTTCAATATCAAGATAGTTATGAAGGTTGTGTTTGTATGTGCTATTTTGGTCACTTGAAAATTGATAGTTAAAAATTATCTCCTTACTAATAATCAAACTTCTTTCTCCAGGGTTTAATAAGAGTCTTTTGTAAGCAGCAATAAACAATCCTTTATGAGTGTGGATAGCTAAAACATTCATTGCTAGTTCTGTTTGATAAAATTTTCTTCGTTTGTCTTGTAGCGCTAACTTTTTGATTTTATCAACCATTTGTCCAATTTGTTTTAACGAAAGTTGATATTTACCTTGTTTCTGGGCCATCTTCAGCGCCTTTTCATCAATTTCGCTAATTAAAGCTGTTTCTCTTTGATAAGGTGTTGTATCATATTTAATACATTTTTTAATGTATTTTAGTGTGTTTTCATTGAAAAGATCAAACTTGAGCCAAGATAACTTATCGCTATTAGCCTCTATTTTCTCAATTAAAGACTCAGGTCTGCTATAAGTAGTATGCTCAATGACTTTTGCTTTTTTGATGGAATCAAAAAGTAAGGTAGCATCTTCAATTACACCCGTATTATTATCACTCATTTTTGATGAGTTAAAGATTTGCGCATTAAGTGTTTTCCTGCTTATATCTATGTCAAAAATGGCGCACCAATAATTAGTTGTTTCACCATTTTTATTTACATACGTAATAGCAAGCCATTTAGCTTCTTTAATTGCTTGTGAAATAAAATGTGCTACTGTCTTTTCCATCGTGCCCCCACTTAGTATTTTTGCCGATCAGGAATAACTCCTCTTACTCCCCCTTGGGGGTCTTTAACATCATTTGTATATCTTGGTATTAAATGAACGTGAAGATGAAAAATAGTTTGGCCAGCAGCAACCCCGTTGTTAATACCTATATTGTAGCCATCAGGTTTATATTTGGCATCTAGGTGTTTTTTAAGATATTGAATTTCTTGATCAATTGCTTTTTTTTCATTATCATTTAATGGAAAATAATCTTTGATATGTCTTTTAGTAATAATTAAGACGTGACCTTTAGTTACCGGATAACTATCATATATTGAAAAAACGTAGTCGTTTTGGTGAATGAATTTTGAGTCATTTATTTTAAGCTCGCAAAATA
>CAZDCS010000145.1:0-1362 GCA_964504015.1 uncultured Mariniplasma sp.
ATTTCTGATAAGGATCACGTTTTATATATGTTATCAACTCAAGAAATAGCTATGGATGGATTTTTTAATCGTCCAGATAAAGAAAAGCAGTTTATACTTGATGTAATCAGAAAAACAAGTAATCCAGAAAAGAATTTAATGCACTTCAAAGAGGTCATTGCTTTTGGAAATAGAAAAGAGAAGATCAATAAGTTTAAGAATAGTGGATTCTCTTATATACAAAGAAATAGAATAGATGAGGATATATTAGAAAAAATAGACTTTGCAGAGAAGATTTTCAAGTTGAAAGTTGATGAGGATTAAGAGGGAAGAGGGGTGATGAAATGAATGAGAAAATGAATGAGAAAATGAAAACAATATTAAACAAGATGCACAAATACAATGTATCCAATATGGCTTATCTCAATTATGGACTAGATACAGAGATTACATATGATGCTTTGGTTGTAGCTCCAGGATGGAAACCGACAAAGATGATTCAAGATGAAAGTTTTAAAGTTACTTCACTTGCAACTCATTCATACATTTCTGGCTATTTAGTTGAAAAGGATGATTTAAAAATTGCATGGATTCAAATTGGGTCTGGAGCACCGAATCTTTTGGATCACCTAACAATTGCCGCTGAGTTGAAGTTTAATAAGCTAATATTTGTAGGGGCTGTTGGAGCGCTTACTAAAAAATTTAATGTAGGTGATTTGTGTACTCCATCATTTAGTATTGCAGGTGTGTTTGCTAATGCATATTTGGGAAAAAGACTAACAGATTATGTACCATTTAAAAAAGTATATCCAAACGAGACATATATTGATAGTGTGATAGAACTTGCAAGGAGAAATGATTATAACTTATATAAAGCATCAGTGTATTGCACCGATTCAATTGCTTTAGAATATTATCATTTAGATGAGATTAAAGAGTTTAAGACTGATCTTATTGAAATGGAAACTAGTACATTTTACTTACTAGCTAATTTGCTTGAAGTACCAGCAATAGCTTTATTGATTGTATCTGACAACTCAGCATCAGGACACCCATTAGTAGGACGCAATAAAGAATTACAAGACAAGTATAACTATGGTAGAAAAGTAATTATACCTGATTTAATATATAAGATTGCAAGAGAATGAATTGGTAAATTTATATTAATATGGACATTGAAGTAATAGAGCTGTATGGAAGTTAAACAGTAGGTACATGTTTTATCACATGTATATAAAGTTGAGAGAAAGAAGCTATCCTGAGCAGCTAAATCAGGTGCTCAGAAGAAATGATGAATAGATGGCTAGTACAAGTAATTTTAGATAAAGAACTGGAAACAATATTATTCTAGTTAGTTGTATTTCTAATGTTCTAGAGTGGGTT
>CAZDCS010000145.1:1432-3148 GCA_964504015.1 uncultured Mariniplasma sp.
ATTGTATTGAAGAAATATGATTAATTTTACGGAAGTCATTAGGGTCCAGCGAGTCAGTTGGTTGGTTTAAATCGGGCTATGAATTTGAACTTATTAACTTTCTTAGCTTTGTTATATTGACGATTATCGTTTTAATCTTTAGCTATATGCGGTTTAAAAAAAGAGAAATAATTTAAGATAAAAAAAAGTTGGAATTTTTCCAACTTTTTTTATACTATTTAACTGTTGAACCGCTTGTAACATTTTTAGAATCAAATGTGGCTCCTTTGAAGATGCGGCAGTTTTTCCCTATCTTAGTATCACTAGGAATCTCAGTGCCCTTAGCAACTACAGTAATTCCGCTTGAAAGCAAGTGGGGTTTTTCTAGATTAGATGTATAATCATCGCCATATCCAATTTCAGTATTTCGACCAATAGTTACTTTTTTGTCAATAATACTCTTGTTGACTGTAACATTTTCGCCGATAATAACATCGTTTAAAATAACGGAATTTCTAATTACAGAGCCCTTTCCGACTCTAACACCAGGGCTTAAAACGCTATTTAGGACAGTGCCTTCGATTAAAGATCCATTTGAAACTAGGCTATTTTGAATTACACCCTCGCTCCCAACTTTAACTGGAGGTAGATCTTCACTTTTCGTAAACACCTTCCAGGTGGGGTCATATAAATCAAGGTCAGTAAAGTCTTTTGTCATTGCGATATTTGTCTCTAGATAAGAATCATAGGTTCCAACATCCATCCAATAATCTTTAAACTCATAGGCAAAGACTTTCTTAGAAGTGCTTTCAATTAAATGAGGGATAATATGATGACCAAAATCAAGGTCATCTCGCTTAACGCTTCGTAAAACTTTCAAAAGTAGTTGAAAGTCAAACAAATATATACCCATTGAAGCAAGGTTAGACTCAGATTGTTCAGGTTTTTCTTCAAATTTTATAATTTCTTTTTCTTTGTTAATTGACATAATGCCAAAACGCGAAATATCTTTTTTAGCAACCGGTTGTGTTGCAATTGTCAAAGTGGCATTTTTTTCTTTATGTTGATCAATCATTTTACGGTAGTCCATTTTATAAATGTGATCACCAGATAAAATCAAAACGTATTTAGGGTTTTTTCGTTGAATAAACTCAAGGTTTTTAAGTACTGCATCAGCAGTTCCTAAATACCAATAGTTATGTGGTTGTAGTAAAGTAACGCCTGAGTTTCTACGGTCAAAGTCCCATGGTTTTCCGCTCCCGATATGTTCATTTAACGAAAGTGGTAGATATTGTGTTAAAATGCCAATATCAAAAATATTTGACTGCGAACAATTACTCAAAGTGAAATCAATAATTCTAAATTTCCCGGCAAAGGGTAATGCGGGCTTGCTGCGTCTTTGAGCAAGAATATCAAGTCTTGACCCCTTACCTCCTGCTAAAATAAGCGCTAAAGTTTCCATCATTTCACACCCCTATTATTATTTGGTAGAGCTTTTCATACTCTAAAGCCATTTTTCTCAAACTGAAATTTTGACTCATTGCTTGTTTGACTAATTTTTGCCAAACATCTTGATTATTTAAATAAAGATAAACACCTTCAAACAATTTCTCCTTTAACTCATAACTATCATAGTTGATAAAACTAAAACCAGTGCCCTTGTTTAAATATTTATTATAAGGAATAACAGTATCTTTTAGCCCTCCTGTTTGTCTAACTACAGGAAGAGCACCATAT
>CAZDCS010000146.1:0-3128 GCA_964504015.1 uncultured Mariniplasma sp.
TGGGATGTTGTGATAGATGTCAATTTAAAAGGTGTGTTCAATATGACTCGCTTGTTTGGACCACTGATGGAATTGAATGAGTATGGAGCAATAATCAATATATCATCGATTGTTGGGGTCTTTGGTAATATCGGACAAGCGAATTATGCAGCAACAAAAGCTGGTGTTTTAGGTCTTACTAAAACATGGGCAAAAGAGTTTGCGAGGAAAGGGGCAAATGTTAGAGTTAATGCAATTGCGCCTGGGTATGTTATGACAGATATATTGAAAACAGTTCCGCAGGAATTGCTAGATAAGTTTGCTAAGATGACAATGTTGGGTCGCTTAGGTCAACCCGAGGAGATTGCAAAAGTCGCGTTATTTTTAGCATCTGAAGACGCTTCATACATTACAGGGCAAACGATAAATGTTAACGGCGGTATGCGACTATAAAAAGTCTTTAAAGCTAATATATTTAATTGTTGTCTGTAGATCATAATGTAGACAAGTAAAATAGTAAGGGCTCTTAAGCCCTTATTTTTTTATATAGAAAAACGCATGTTTAGTATTTGTAAACTTAAGAGTGATTTGTATCTTTTCAGAAAAACTTTCTCAAAATATATATTTTTCTCAAAACAGCGAGTAGAGATTTTTATAAAAAAGAAATGTGATAGATATATGTTGTTATATATGTGAGAGATAGTAAGAATGGATTTCTCTATGATGTAATGCGAGTTAGTATGGTTTACAAAAAAATATAAGGGGAATAGAAGTGATGGCCTAAATTAATAGGACAAAAATAAACTCTTGGGATAACTAGAGTTTCTATATATCTAGATGTTGAGCCTCTCTTTGTAATACAAAAAAACTTTAGTAGCATTAGCTAGAAGGAAACAGATGAAGAGGCACTTAAAAAAGCGACACGCTAGCTGCGCAAAAAGGAGAAAAAATTTAGTCAACTTGTACACATCAAAAAATAGAAAGGAAAATGACCGGTGTAGAACTGGCGGTGGTGAATAAGGGTAGAGATGTAAACAATAAATATTTCTTGTTGAATGATGTAACAGCTCAGACCTATTTAAACTTAGAAATAATCGTATAGAGAACAAAAGAGAGAAGAAGCAGTGGCTCCACAAATAAGTAATTCCAAGCGTCGAAAAAAGCCAATTAAGATATATCAGCTTTATAGGCCTTGAAACAGACGTAGTATCTACTAACCAAAGATCAACGGACGAAAACGCACTACCCCAATTTGTTATCATGCTCAAATTAGCAATATTATGGTATTTAAGGACGGAAGAAGACAGTAAAAAGGGTTGTAAACACCACAAAAAGAAAAAATGTAACACGATTAAAGAGGGGAAACACGCTCAAATATATTCCATATTGTTCTTATAATATATATTATGTAAACCAATAGTTAACATGTACACTGCGCTGTTGACTTGGTTTGTGTGGGTATGTTGGTAATTGACTTATCGTTAATTTTGGCTTCTATGGTTATTATGTGGTGTGAGTTGTCGAAAACCGACAAATACTAAACATATATTTCTCGTTTCCTTAAAAACACATATATGATACAATATATATGAGGTAATTATGGAAAATAAAACGATTTTAATTATATTTACAGGCGGCACTATATCGATGAAGAAACACAAACAACTGAATAAGGCTGTAATAGTTGATAATCAAAGTGAATTATTGAATCATATTGAATCTGAGCTTAATGGGATTAACTTAATATCGCATTCATTTTTCCTTAAACCATCACCATCTATTACACCTTCGGATATGTTTAACTTGGCTAAACTTACAAAAACATATTTAGATGATCCGGTGATAGATGGCGTTGTCATTACCCACGGAACTGACACTCTTGAGGAAAGTGCTTACTTCTTGCACCTATATTTGGAAACAATAAAACCTGTTGTTTTCACGGGTTCTATGCGTAATTTTTCACAATTAGGCTTTGATGGATTGAGTAATTTAGTCTCATCAATTCAAGTTGCTGCCTCCCCTGAGTCATCAAAAATGGGTGTACTTGTTACTTTGAATGATGAAATCAATTCTGCATCCGAAGTTATAAAGTCACATACACTATCTCTAGACACATTTAAATCTTTAGAATTTGGCCCATTAGGAACGGTGGAGCAAGATAATGTTTTGTATTACCGAAAGACACATCACGCTAATGAGTTAATTCAGCCTAGTAATATTGTTTTAGATGTTGAAATTGTAAAAGCATATTCTGGCTCAAGTTCACTTATACTAAACTTACTAATTGAGAATGGGGTAAAGGGTATTATTATAGAATCTCTAGGAAGAGGGAATATCCCTCCAGCTATGCTACCTGGAGTGATTAGAGCAATCGGGAAAAACATTCCCGTACTAATTACTTCTCGCTGCCCTTTAGGAAGAGTTCTAGATAGTTACGGATATGAAGGTGGAGGTCATCATCTTAAAAAACTCGGAGCTATTTTTACCGAAAACATTAATAGCCAAAAAGCAAGAATTAGGTTAATCCTTGTTCTAGGTCTAACAACTGTTATGAGTGAGGTTGAGAATTTTTTCTAAACTTTGACTTTCATCAAGTTTTAAGTTGTTTAATTAAAGAAAAACTTACGGCTACTAACATATGATTTTACTTGAGGAGGATTCATTTATGCATCAGATAAACAAATTTTTATTTTTCGTTTTCATTTTTGTTTCGCTTCTATTAGTGTCCACACCAATACAAACATTTGCTTCAAATACAGAACCACGGGATGCCGTTTATTTTGCATCTAGATTTTGCCCGGCTTGCGAAAGACTTGAAAATTCAGGCGTTTTGCAACAACTTGAAAATGAAGGTTTTATCATAGTAACTTATTATCTAGAAGATAATACTGACTACCTTTCTTTGATAAATGATTTTCATTTCACTTACAGAGTCCCACCAGAGGCGCAATTAATTCCTATTGTTTTTGCCGGTGATACTTTTTTTATCGGGGTTACAGATATTACTGCTGCAGTTGAATCGGGTACCATTCAAGATATAATGAGAACCCAAGATTTGCTTGAGATAATGCCTACACCAAATCAAAATTTTTCTTTAGTTAAATTTGTTTTGCTAGGATTAGTTGATGGACTAAACCCGTGTGCAATAG
>CAZDCS010000147.1:0-3122 GCA_964504015.1 uncultured Mariniplasma sp.
AGTATCGTTTAAAAGAGTCTATGTCTTAATTGTCCTAAAAAGGGTTGCCTTACCAGACCGAACAATTTTATAGTGTTGGTTCACTATAAGTTAAATGAACACTAACTAGAGTTAGAGGAAAAGGGTTGTCAAAAACGTAATTTGAATCACCTTATAAAGCCGACTAATAAGTGATGTGTTTAAATCTAAACATAGAAGGAGCAACAACAATGAGGTTAATCGATGAAATACTCACAAAGAACAATCTAGTTAAAGCCTATAACCAAGTAGTATCCAACAAAGGTAGCTCAGGAGTTATAAACATATATGTGGGCTTATGTATCATCTCCTTCTGATTTTAATATAGTATTATATGAATATCAGCCTTCTAGGGCCGCTAAAAATGCTAACGCGTTTTCAAAGGGCTTTAGTGGATACTTGCACGTTGATGGTTATGCCGGATATAACCAAGTATCAAATGTGACACTTGTGCACTGCATGGCGCATTTGAGGAGGAAGTTTTACGATATTTATGTAGGTCTTCCTAAAGATAAAAGAGACCAAACAAAGACAGGAAGAGCACTTAAGTATGTTAATGATATTTATGCTCTAGATCGAAAATACAGAGGTCTATCAATTGAATCTAGGTATTTGAAAAAACAAACAAAGATAAAACCGCTCGTGCTTATTTTAGGGACTGGTTAAATCAAGAGCAATTAGTTTATTTTTGGATAGTAACTGGTACTAAATATGATGAAAAGAAATATTTTTATTGACTTTTAACTCTAACTAAGTTAAAATATCTTTGTTGTACCACATAGGAAAGGTCTCAAATACCCTAGGGGTTACCTTGATAGTGAGTCTTCATAAGAAAAGGAGGTGTAACAACATGTATGCAGTTATTAAAACTGGTGGTAAACAAGTTCGCGTAAGCGAAGGACAAGAAATCTATATTGAAAAATTAGATGTCGAAGAAGGCGAAAGCTTTGAGTTTAACGAAGTATTAATGTTAGGTGGAGATAAAACCGTTATTGGAACTCCAATTGTGACTGGTGCAAAAGTGGTTGCCAAAGTATTAAAACACGGTAGAGGTCGTAAGATCATCGTTTTTAAATATAAGGTTAGAAAAAAATACCGCAAAAAGCAAGGTCATCGTCAATCATATACTAAACTAGTAATTGAAGCAATTATTGCTTAGTCATGATTAAAACAAAGTTTAGTTACACTAATGGAAAACTCACAGAGATTTCTGTTAAAGGACATGCCAATTATGCAGTAGTAGGTAGGGACATTGTCTGTGCTGCTGTCTCGACAGCAACATTAATTACTGCTAACGCAATTGAGCATTTAAAACTAGATCATAAAATTGATCTAATGGTAGGACAAGGCGACTTTAGACTAACTCAAATCAAAGATGATAACACTGTCTTAGCTTTGATGAAAAACCTGGAATTCAGTTTACTTGATTTGCAAAAACAATATCCAAAATATATGAAAAACCAGAAGGAGGGATAACATGTTAAGATTAAATATACAGTTATTCGCATCGAAAAAAGGTGTTGGTTCATCTCGTAATGGTCGTGATTCGCACTCTCAAAGACTAGGTCTGAAATTATCAGATGGTCAATACGCGACTGCAGGATCGATTATTTATCGTCAAAGAGGAACTAAAATACACCCAGGCACAAATGTTGGCCGCGGCAAAGATGATACATTATTTGCTACTATAACAGGCTTTGTAAAGTATGAAAGAAAAGGTAGAGACAGAAAACAAGTATCAGTTTATGAAGGGTAACTTAGTTGCCCTTTTTTTCTAATGAAGTAAGGAGTATATAATGTTTGTAGATGAAATAACAGTTGAAGTATATGGCGGCAAGGGCGGCAATGGTATGTCCTCGTTTCGCCGCGAAAAATATGTTGAGTTTGGTGGCCCATGGGGCGGTAATGGAGGTAGAGGTGGCTCTGTTATTTTTGTTGGTGAGGAAGGTAAATCTAATTTATTAGAACTCAGATACAAAAGACACATTAAAGCAAAACCAGGAGTTAATGGCATGTCTAAGGGGATGCACGGAAAAAATGCGCTAAATACTTATGTGACAGTTCCTTTAGGAACAATTGTCTTTACACCTTATCGCAAGAGCAAAATTGGTGAAATCACAGAACAGGGTCAAGAGTTAGTTGTTGCTTCTGGTGGAAAGGGTGGACGCGGTAATATCGCTTTTGCTACAAGTAGAAATCCAGCCCCAAATTATGCTGAAAATGGCGACCCCGGGGAGCACCTAAAAATATTAGTTGAACTTAAAATCTTAGCAGATGTGGGGTTAATTGGGTACCCAAGTGTCGGAAAATCAACACTTATTTCAGTTGTTTCCAATGCTAGACCGAAAATAGCAGAATATCCGTTTACAACCCTTCAACCAAATCTTGGGTTAGTTGGCGTTGGTGAAGAATCATTTGTGATCGCTGACTTGCCCGGTTTAATTGAGAACGCTCACAAAGGTTTTGGCCTAGGTATAAGATTTTTAAAGCATATCGAAAGATGTAAAATATTTATTCATGTTCTTGATTTAACAAGAGATGACCCTTATGATGATTACATAAAAATTAATCATGAGTTAGAAATGTATGATGAAATACTTTTGAAACGTCCTCAAATTATTGTTGCGAATAAAATCGATATGCCTGATACAAATGATAAGTTGAAGCTATTAAAAGCGAAAATTAAAAAACCGATTATAGCTATCTCTGCATTACAAAAGAAGGAAACGACTAAACTGATGTTTAGAGCGCTCGAAGAATTGAAAGTGGCTCCACTTATTGAAAAGCGCATCGAGGATATCGTGAAAAACTATACTTTTGATGATGAGGGTGTTGGGTTTACTATTTCTAAGGTTGATGATTATTTTGAGATAACAGGGAACAAACTAAAAGTTTTATTTGAAAGAACAGATTTTACAAAAGATGAAGCCGTTAAGCGTTTTGCAAGACAGCTAAGAAGTATGGGTATCGATGAACAACTGCGTAAAAAAGGAGCAGTTAACAAGGATATTGTTCGAATCTTTGATTTTGAGTTTGAATTTATAGAATAAGAGATTCTCTTATTCTATTTTTTTTGGCTGCAGGTGGCATAAAAGTTAACTTCT
>CAZDCS010000148.1:0-3118 GCA_964504015.1 uncultured Mariniplasma sp.
CTCAACCTGTCTTGTCATTACTAAGTTTCACTAGTTGACATGATGAAGTTGCATTATTTTGCTTAAAGCTTATGTTTTTTTAGGAAAAGAACGGGCTGTTACGAAGAATTGTTCCTCATTATAACTCTTTTCTAACATAGGCGAAAAAATGGGCATCTAGCTTTTCGCTAAATACCCATCAAATAATGAGTAGGTTATTATTCTGTTCCATCTTTGACACAGAACTGCTTTAGTCATTGATTACTTCATTTCAAACAGAAAATTATTCAACTAATTGCTGACGTTCTCCTTTTCCAAACTATGAAAAGTATAAATCTAAGGACTAGATAAATAAGTAAAGCTATCGCATAAATAGCATAAATATCTTCTATATATGATAACAGCAGAAAAACAGTTGGTCCCATAAACATTGCATATAATAATAAAGGAGATATAGCTTCTTCTATAAAATGTTTTTTATCTTCGAAAGTTGTAAAGAAACGAATAATAGAATCCAACAACAGTATAAAATAAATTCTTGTTGCTATAAGCGCCAACAACAACTCACTATCTCTTACAAACACCAAAGGAACTAAAGAAACTATTATTACGGGAATACTAAGTAAAATATGGTTAGAATAAACTTTTGCCTTATATATCGTGTAGTCTCTTATACTAGAATCAAATTCATAACTTTTCACCTGTGTAACACTTCTGAGTACAACAATACCAATTGCATTTGCTCCGGCTACAATGGAAAATATAATGAACTCAACGAATAAAGGGTAGGAAATGTCCCCCTCAAACATAGCTATATCCGGAGTTGATACAAGAAGGTATCCACCTAGAACCCCAATAGTTCCAAAATGATAAACTAATAGCAACAATAATATAAATTTGTCATCCAGCATTTTTTTAAAATCTGATGAAACTATTTTCCTATACATAGTAGCGCTCCCTTTTTCAATTAATATTAATTCTATTTCTCCACAAAAATCTAACTGCTAAAAACCCATTAAGAGCAGCTATTGCCCTAAAACTGCGCCCCAATTATAGAGGCTATTTTTGTTACTATTCCACTAACCTTGAAACAATGGCCCAAAATCCGATTTTGAATTTTAGCACGGATGAAACATAGGAAACTGCGATGCCAAAGGATCCTAGGCGTCTCTCATAGTTCCGAGAATATCCTCCATATTTGCAGCCAATGTTACCCATTAATCCTTTTCACTAATATGTGATGTTTTCTTTCAGTTAATAGCTAAACGCTATGAAAAAAACCAACAATCATTATGCTAATCAACCTTTTGATAAATAGGAGACAGTCTTTGGGGATAACATCATAGCCCCTGCTGTCATTTATCGTTTAGTTCACCATTCTTATCTAATCAAAATAACTGGTGAATCTTGCCTTCTTAAAAAAGGGAGGCAAGAAAACACTTCAAAATAACATAGATTTAAACCGATTTATTCTACATTTTTTTAGTTGACATTTACAGCATATCTTTATAATGTATTAGATGTATATTCTTATTACCTAATGCATATTCTTCAACTTCGTCTTCGAATCCTGATTTTGAGAATAAATAATATTCTCTATTTTGAACACCAAATAGCATACTTTTTCTCATTAAATCATTTGCTACCGCCATATCAATTTTTTTATTTTTCCATTTACATTCTCCAAAGTAATACGTTTTACCCGCATCTGCTATAAAATCAATCTCTTCTTCTTTTTTTAATACAGGATTATTCCCCCACCACCTTCCAATTGAAGAATACATAGGTTTAACAGTGCCTTCTTTTAGCTTTCTTTGCATATATTGAATTGATACATCTTCGAATATATAGGATAAGTAATTATTAAGATCTGGTTCAATTATTTCTTTATATAATTCTTCTCCCATATCATTATTTATATAGTTAATATTTCTTGGGATGTACTTATACCAAAATCGGTACATATTATCTTCAAGGACATACAGTCCTTTTTTTGACTTTTTATTAAACATCGGGAGTTCTTTTCTAATAATATGAAGTTTTTTCAAAACTTCAATATACTTGCTTATTTTTCTGTTGTCTTCATTTAATCTAGTACTAATTTCGTTTATTCTAGTTGAGCCACTAGCAATTGTGCTAATTATAGAATTATACAAAGCAGGCTCTCTAAGCTCTTGTTTTAGTAAGTTGTTTGGTTCTTCAAATAAACCCCCATTCTTGTTCAAGAAACTATTTATAATTCCATCTTTAACTGACTTATGCTTACTAATAAAACTCATATATTGAGGGATTCCTCCGGTAACCGCATAAACTAATAGCTTGTTATAGTTTGTTTCGTTTGGAAACATTTTGATAGTGTCAAAAATATCAAAAGGCATCACTTTCATTTGCATCGTTCTTCTTCCATATAGTGGAGATTGATAGCCAAGAACTTGTTCTTCCATAAAGCTCATTGAGCTACCACAAAGAATTAGCATGATATTGCTATATAGAAACTTGTTATCTATAACATTTTGTAAAATAGAAGAAATAGAGTTGTTTTTATCAGCTAAATATGGATACTCATCAATGAATAGCACAACTTTTTCTTCTTTGGCTTGTTCACTAATATAATCAAATGCTTTTTGCCAATCATCAAATGTATCTATGTATGATTTAGCACTTGGATAGATGTTTAATACTGAATCAGAAAAATTTGATAAATTTAACAGATCACTTTGTTCAACTGCTGTATATTTAATTGCCTTTTTATTGTTAACAAAATGATTTATTAAGCTTGACTTTCCAACGCGTCTTCTTCCGTATATTACTGCAAAAGAAAATCCACCTCTATTATATTCATTTGCCAAATCCCTCATTTCATTTTCTCTACCTATAAATTTATATTTCATAATTTCAACCTCCACAAAATTTATTAAACATCTTTACATTTACATTATATCACATACTCATAAGTAGTCAACTCGTGAGTTGACTACTTATGAGTTAAAATTAAATTAACACCCTCAAAAAACAGTAGTTAAATATTGTTACTTTTGTATATGTTAATCTAATAGTTGGTCCAATAATTAAACTTTGATCCGTCGAAAGAGGATTGACCACTTTGCTCGTCTACTCTTGAAGCAGCTTCAATAACTAT
>CAZDCS010000149.1:0-3072 GCA_964504015.1 uncultured Mariniplasma sp.
AAACAACTGGTAAACATATCTGATCGTATTGACCTTAACCAAATTGGTCTTCGATGCAGAGAAACAATCACTCTTCTTGCTAAAGAAGTCTATGAAGAACCATTACATCATCCAACTTCATATAAAAATGAAATATCTCAAACTGATTCTGCTAGAATGCTCGAGGGATATATTGAATATTATTTAAAAGGCCAAAGTAACGATGAAAAGAGAAGATATGCTAAAGTGACAAATAACTTAGCAAATAACCTAACTCATAAACAAACTGCTACCTTACTTGATGCGAAACTTTGTCTAAGTGCAACATTATCTCTAATTAGTATTGTCAAAATTATAAATGGTGAGGTATCTCACAGAAAAACAAAATCAGAAAGCATTACTTGGGAGGAGAAATAGTTGAAGAAGATTTTACAAATACCAAAAAATTGGCAAGACTTTGAAGATGTCTGCAAAGAATTGTGGAGAGCAAATTGGCCATGTCGTGAGATCGAATCTCATGGAAGAAATGGACAAGCTCAATGTGGGATAGATGTTTTTGGTATCCCCGATGGAGAAAATAGATACTACGGAATACAGTGTAAACATAAATCAGTAGGTGAAGAATTAACTGAACATGAAGTCAATCACGAGATAGAAGAAGCTTTAAAATTTCCTACTCCTTTAAAAATGCTTTACATAGCAACAACAGCTGATAATGATGCCAAGATACAAAAGTATGTCGTGCGTATGGATGTGAAAAACAGAGAAACTGGACTCTTTGGGATTCGAGTTTATAGTTGGCCAGAGATTTCTGATTTATTACGACAACACACAAAAGTTCTTAACTGGTATATGGAAGAAAAATTTTACCAAAGATCAATGGAGCTGGATGTCAACTCATGCAGAATAAGTGAAGGACCTGTTATTCTCAAACCACGCTTTAATCGACTAATAGAGGATGTTGTACTCCATGAACCAATCAAATTATCAAAAGAGCAAGAAGATATAATGAAGCCGAGTAAAGTACTTTTGAGTACTTATAAACATTTAAGTAAAACCACACCTGAGATAAGTCTTAGTGTAAACAATCCATTTTTACATAAGGTTCAATTAAATAGAAGTTTAATTGAATTAGAAATTGATCTTGTTAATACAGGAGAGCAACCATTCGAAAACTTTTTTTTGTTTCTGAATATTAATGAATCTGATTTCAATAGAGGGGTTCATTTTCAGATTAATGATATTTTGGTTGAAAACATTGAATCTGAAAGAAGAGAAAAAGAGTATAGATTTCATGAGGACAATCAAATTATAAATGGTGGAATGAGTAGAAGAGTCTCAACATATATTTATTTACCAAAGGAAAAAACTGTCATTAATATTGATTATGAATTTAATGCAAAAAATTTTATGAGTAAAGGTAAAATAGTTATTAAAAACGAACCCATTATAAAAGATGTGAAAAAGAAAAGAATGACAATTAAGGAAGATGAAGTAGGTGTTTTCACATCAATAGTAGACATCATTGAAGAAGAGGAAAGAAACATACTTGATAGATAAATTTTCCTATCTCTTTAGGTCGCTTGATAATCGTGAATTGATGTACAGACCGTAAACCGAAAGAAATTACCTACCAGATACATGCCTTTTAATGTGACATTGAACCATAAATTGTAAACACTACAAAATTTGATTGGTATGGTTTTTGAACTGTGTGTAGTTATACTGTATGCATAGAAAACGAGAGTGTGGTAATCTTTTAGTGTGAACGTGGTAAAATCTGCATCAGGAGTACTGAAAATAGTAGTAAGGTGCAAAAAAATCCATTAGGGATGGGAAATTGTATTAAAATAGGTCATACAACCCATACAATAATTAAACTCACATAGGTGAGTTTTTTTATGCCAAAAAAAGGACCAAAAGATATGTGTATACTCTTTGGTGCCTCATAGATACTATTTGATTTAATGCTTTTCTACATATTATAGATTAGGTAGATATATATGGGTCAATAGTGCGTTTAAGCCGTAGCCAAAGAATGAAAATTAGTTGAATAGGGATAGGGATTATGAAAAACATCCAATTATTAGTTATTCTTAACAGTATAAAGCTAGCTAGAGCAATTGACCAAGTTAGTAAGGACATGAAAATGATAGCTGTTTGGAACTTCCCCCAAATGCACGCATAAACAAGAAGCACTGCCAAAAAGATAGGGATCGCAGCGATAAATATTTTCCAAGACTCTTGATTATCAGGGATAATGATATTAGGTATAACAAAAGCAATTGTTGCAACAAGCCAAACAAGTGCTCCAGATAAAAGTGCAATATGCATTCTTTTTTTCAATAAAGGCGAGAGGCCATGAATTGATGACTCAAGCTCTGTTTTTTGAGTTCTTTTTGCAATTAGAGAATCAATTGTAAGGTTAAAAAGATCAGCAATTTCTTTTAGCGTATAGACGTCAGGGATGGAATCTCCTCTTTCCCACTTTGAGATTGCTTTATCGGAATAGTTGATTTTAAGAGCAAGATCAACTTGTGTCAACTGAGCTCTTCTACGAAAAAATATTAAGTTGTCGGCGAAGTTTTGGTTTATCTCTTTCATAGTAGTAATTATAACACAAAAACAGAGCTGTTGAAACAAAAAAACGGCAAATTCTACTGGCAGTAGAGCTGAAAAATAGAAATTCCACTGACGGAGTTTGAACAAGAGAGTAAATGCAGCAAAGGTAGAACGCTTTAACTAGCTAATTGATATAAAATAAATGTGTTGCATAAAGGAGGAGGGCATTATGATAACAGTGGTTTTTGGAGATTCAATAGCAAAAGGAATTGTCACAACTAAAGGTAGTATGTATACTGCTAAAGACAATGCTGTCAGCATAGTTTCTAAATACTATGATCAAGCCATAACTAATGTCTCTCGATATGGGCAGACAGTTAAAAGATTAGACGAGAAGAAAATAGTTGATAAGTTCATTAAACAAGTAGATAAGCAGAAAGAAAAATTTGCAATTATTTCACTAGGAGGCAATGATTCTGATTTCGACTGGAAAGCGGTTTCTGCTGATCCTGAGTTTAATCATCTACCCAA
>CAZDCS010000150.1:0-3054 GCA_964504015.1 uncultured Mariniplasma sp.
TCCCACTTGCAATATAAGTTGAGCTCGTAAGCAACAATAACATCATTATGAAAGTTTTCTTCTTTGTTTTGACTAAAATACTTTCGTGTTCCACTAATGCTTCTTTAGTGAGTATTTGATAAACTAAGATCGGAATAATAAAAGCAAATAACGGGTGCCAAAAGAAAATTAAAATCGGAGTCTCCATTGCTGCTACACCTAAAATAGTTCCAAACCCTGGGCCGTCACTTCCCATATATCCTGCCCATAAAACTTTAGTAATGATACCTTCATATAAACCAAATAACACCCCAAAGAAATAAAGACTCACTAAAGATACTTTCCTTGTCCTTAGGGCAACAAAAAGCAAAAAAACAATATGAACTAAATAAAGCATAAAAGTAATAATAATTCCTTCAGCGTCTAAAAACCAAAGTTGTGATGACCCTGAAAAAACTTCAGCAAACAACATTGATAATAAGCCTAATAAAATAATTGAAAATGACCTTTTCATAATCACCTGCTTTCTTCACCCGCTGATTTTTCTAAATATATAGATCTCTTTTCTTATAGAACTTAAATAAACCAAAAACACATAATCCAATTAGAATAACCGATAGCATCAAATATTCAATTCTTATTGTCCCTTTGATCATATCAGAAACCTCAAAATATTTAAAGGGTGTAAAGAATCTCAAAAAAGCAATTTTGTCAGTCAGTCCAATTAGAATAAACAATAGATAAGAACCTAATACATACCCTAGTGTAAGTGCTCCTGATTTTTTATAATCCTTTAAAATAGCTGCTAAAAACATTCCTAAAGACATAAAAATAAGCTGTGTCATCATTAGCCCAAATGACATAAACAATACAAACTGATAAAACGCCTCTGTTGTCTCAAATCGTAGATATGAGACAACTATACCAACTGCTAAGCCAATGGTAATTAAACATATATATGCCACCGCCACTATTAATTTAGAAATTAAAACTTGCTCTCTTTTTATAGGAAGGGTGAACAAATACTCCGCTGTTTTGTCCCTCTCTTCTTTTGCAATAATAGAGCTCCCTAATAATCCGGCATAAATAGCTAAAGGAATATAGAAATAAAGTGATACAACACTTAAAAAACCTTCAGGAGTAGCTAGATCCGTTATCTCAATTCCAAACATAACAAACATTTGTTCAAAAGATGCCAATGCTTCTAATATTTCTGGGTTACCCACAAAAGCCTCAAATTCAAAACTAGCAGCATAAGCTATTAACACTAATGATATCATCCAAATAATTAAAGATTTTAAGTTAGCTTTTAATTCTCTTTTTATTATATTCATGAGTTCCTCCCTATAGCGAATGAATATTTCTTTTTTTATACAAGAAATAGCTCATAGTCAAAGATACAATAATAACAACTACAGCAATAACAGTTTCTAAGACTTCATAGGTGCCATTAATTAAAATTTCAGCGACATCAAAATAAGAATAAGGAGTGACATATGATAATATGCCAACACTGAAAACAGCTTTAAAACCATAGATAATATACATCCCAAAAGCTAGTGCCATTGAAAAACTTAATACACTAGGGACTTTTCGAACAAGTAGCGATACCAATATTCCAACAGACATAAAAACTAATTGAAATAAAATAATTGTTGACAATAGCACATAAACATTGTTTAATTCTAAAACAGCGTCACCTTTAAATAATAACAACGAAGCAATACTACCAATCCAAATACTAATATTAACAATTGTTAATGCGCTTAGTGCTGCTAAAAATTTAGAAATAAAAATCTTTGATCTTGAAACGGGTTTACTTAATAAAAAATCAGCTGTTAATTCTCTTTCTTCGACACTCAACATATTAAACCCGTAATTAGCTGCTTGAATAGCAATTGGAATTTGTATTATGCCAAAAGTTACCGCGAAATAACCGAGTACTGATGTCATGGGCAGCTCTGCTCTCATCCCAAAAAGAGCTAGTAGCTCAGGTGGATAATTTGCCATTATAGCATCAAATGCAGCTGTATCAGCTGCTAATGCAGGGAAAAATGCCATATATGACATAATCGATAAGGAAATTGCTAAACTCCAAATAACAATTGATTTCCTTAAACCTTTTAGTTCAAATAAATATATATTCATATGCCCCCCTACTCATAGTAATGCATAAATATTTCTTCTAAGGTTGGTTCTTCAACTAAAAGATCCGTTAACTTTAATAAAGACACAATGTTAACGATATCGTTAACATTGCCCTTAAAAAAGAAAGTTACTTTATCATTACTTTTTTCAAGTTGTGTAACCCCTTTAATATCAAATTTGCCATTATTAAGGTTTTCGCCCCTGAGGGTGAACTTTTTATAATTATCTTTTTTCAACGCTTTAACATCTTGAATTTTAACGATTTGCCCATCTTTAATAATCGCTACCCTATTACATAGTTGTTGGACTTCACTTAAAATATGAGAACTAAATAAAACGGTTGCTCCTTTTTTGTTTTCTTTAACAATAAGGTCAAAAAACTTATGTTGCATTAGAGGATCTAATCCACTAGTTGGCTCATCTAAGATAATTAGTTTAGGTGAGTGCAACAACCCTTGAACAATACCTACTTTTTTCTTATTACCATAAGATAGATCTTGGATCTTGCGATTAAGATCTAGTTCCATAATAGATGCTAGTTCTTTAATTTTAGCACTGCAGTCTTTTTTATAAAAGCTCGCTGAATAGTTTAGCAGATCAATTACTTTCATTTTGTCATAATAAAAAACTTCAGAAGGAAGATACCAATATCTTTTCTAATCTCGCTGCCAAATTCAATTGCATCTTTACCAAAAATAGTAATCGAACCTGATGTTGGATAAATTAAGGATAACATCGTTCTAATTGTTGTGCTTTTCCCGGCACCATTAGGGCCAATAAAACCAAAGATTTCTCCTTGCTTAACGCTAAAATTAATATTTTCACATCCTCTTACATCTCCATAATATTTTGTGAGATTGTTAAATTCGATTGCGTTCATATTTTTTTTGTTCCTTTCTAAGAATACGCTATTTATTAATTTAAGTT
>CAZDCS010000151.1:0-3047 GCA_964504015.1 uncultured Mariniplasma sp.
AAGATATATTAATAATGTTGAGTATTATGATCAAATTATTAAACGGTTTTTTATCAATGATCAAGGCAAAGATCAAACTCTAGAAAACACAGTGTATATATTTTATGGTGATCATTCGTCAAGTCTTAAAAACAATGATTTGAGCACCTTATTTGGTCGCGACCTAGGTGTAATGGGGCTACGCAAAGAACTACAGCATACGACCGCGTTTATTTATGTTCCAGGAGATGAGTTTATTGATATTGGAGATTATCAAATTAGAAAAGGGTTGTTGACAGGAGAACAGAATTTAGTACGAAGCAACGTTGATATGCACCGAACTATTATCGAGTTATTTAACCTTCCTGTAGGTGATAAAGCATATTTTGGTGTTCACGGCCTAAGTACAGAGCCAACTTTCGCCCTAGATAACCGGTTAATGGATGTTGCTATGGATAACTATTTCTTTTCGATGCGAAATAGAAAAAACCGTTACCCAGGAACAGATATTATAAGTGATGAAATCTTTGATCATATTACACGGTTTAAGTTATTATCAGATTTAATTTTAGCAGAAGCAGATATGCAAGCCCGAATAAATAGAGCTATTAGTAAATACCACGGGAACTAGTGATGATAAAAAGAAAGAACAACATTTATTACTTGGCTTCAATTATTTATATGGTTGTTTCGGTTATTTTAGGCCTATGGTTATTAGATGGGCTCATTATCTTTTTAGCTTGGAATATGTTTTTAGCAACTATTGTCTTTCTTTTAAGTGAAGTAATAACGCACTTATTTCAAAATGATGCTAAAAAAAGATTTATTTTACCTGTTTTTGTTTTGTGGGTGCTCTTTTTCCCTAATAGCATCTATATTTTAACTGACTTTATTCATTTTCAAAATTATGATTTTTTCACTAGATATAGTGATATTTATAATTTTGATCTAGATAACTGGTTTGTTTTTGCTCATATCACTATCGGTGGTCTTTATGCAGCAAAGTTAGGCATAAAGGCAATTAATAATATTGAACCATACTTAAAAAAAATAACAAAGAAATACTACTATTTCTTTTTAACATTTCTTTTTATATTATCAAGTGTCGGAATCTTTATTGGTAGGTTTTTAAGATTTAATTCCTGGGATATTTTGCAATTTATGAAAATCATTTATGAACTGCTTAGTCACGGTTTGTTTATGTATGTGTTTATCATATTGTTTACTATTATTCACTGGGTGTCTTATCTGCTATTTTCAAATAATAAGTGATAGTGATATAATGAAAGATATGTTAAAAAACGGAGGAAAAAAATGAGAGTATTAGTTGTTGGTGGCGCAGGATATATCGGGTCTCACACAGTATATGAGCTTATTAAAGATAATAACGAAGTAATTATACTTGATAATCTATCAAGTGGGTATATGGAGCTAGTTCATCCAAAAGCAAAGTTCTACAAAGGAGATATTCGCGTTAAAAAGGAAGTTTCCGCTGTTTTCAAGCAAGAAAAAATTGATGTTGTAATGCATTTTGCAGCTAAAATAATTGTTCCAGAGAGTCTAGAAGAACCACTAGACTATTACTATAACAACGTTGAGGGAGTTCGTGTTTTATTAGAAGTTATGAACGATTTTAATGTTAAGAAGTTTGTCTTTTCCTCAACTGCAGCAGTTTATGGTGAATCAAGTGGCATCTGCAAAGAAAATATGGAAACTAAGCCAATAAACCCATACGGAGAAACAAAGTTAACATGTGAAAAGATGATTTCTTGGGTAGCACAAGCACATGACTTTAACTATGTTGTTTTTAGATACTTTAATGTTGCTGGCGCTGATGAATCATTAAAGATTGGATTAATGAAAGACCAATTAACTCATTTGATTCCTGTAGCTATTCAAGGAATTATTGGGATTAGAGATCATTTAACAATTTATGGGGATGATTATCCAACAAAAGATGGGACTTGTGTTAGAGACTATATTCATGTTTCAGACTTAGCGTATGCTCACGTATTAGGGGCACACTATTTATTTAAAGGCGGAAAATCAGAAACGATTAACTTAGGATCAAGTCAAGGGTTTACTGTTTTAGAAGTAGCAAAAGCAGTAAATGATATCGCACCATTAAAAATTGTAATAGGGCCTAGAAGAGATGGGGATCCAGCTGAGTTGATCGCATCAAATGAAAAGGCGAGAAATATTTTGAAATGGAAACCAAAATATACGATTAATGATATTGTTAAATCTGATTATAATTACCGGAAAAAGATTGCTAATAAGTAAGTTCTAGAGCAATAATAGTTACAACAAGCAATTAACTAAGCGTTTGGATAATGAATCCAAATGCTTTTTTTGCGTGCTGGGAATGGATGTGGATTTTAGGGGTGAAGGTTTAGTGTTGGAGGGAGGATTCCACTGCAGTGGAGGCAAGGTTTCTATCGAGATACAGAGCTGAGGAAGCGTGAGCAAATCGATAGGGAATGTAGATAAGGTAGATAGTCATTTAGATAGAGTTTTTAGTTATATGTTTAATAGCTAATATATTTCTTATTTAGAATGACGAACAACGAGCTGTATCACAAATGACCTAAAAGAATATAATATAGCATATAAGGCGATTTACTCACAAGAAAGCGCCATTATTTTACTAGATATGGTATAATTATTCGAGAAAATATAATTCATTTAGAACATTAATAATGGGGTGTAGAAAATGGGAAAGAATTTATCACAAGTTAAAAGAGACAAAATGATTGAGATAATCGAAGGAATAATAACTAAAATGGATGATGAAGAGCAAATTAAACAACGTACAAGCATATATATTAAGTCAGAAATTCGGGTTAAATTTTGAATTACATTCGGAAGATATGTTTGAAATACTTGAAAATAATTTCATTACTTTTAAAGAAGAAAAGGATAAGAGAGTGGTTACTGATAATATATTACCTTTAAATTTCATTATTGAAGGAGACAATTTACATAGCTTACATATGCTTAAAAAAACTCATAAAAACAAGATAGATGTAATTTATATAGATCCACCATACAATACGGGATCGAAAGAT
>CAZDCS010000152.1:0-3044 GCA_964504015.1 uncultured Mariniplasma sp.
ACTTAAGGGTTTGCAAGTTAAAGAGAGACAGATTATTCAAATTAATTTTGAAGACCTTAAATTCAAAGAATACTTAAACTATAAAAAACTTTATGAGTATATTTTGGATAAAATAAATACTACTGACAAATTCTACATTATTTTGGATGAGATCCAGCTAGTTACTGGCTTTGAAAAAGCTGTTAACAGTTTGTTTCTGAGGAGAAATGTTGATATTTATTTGACAGGTTCTAACGCACATTTATTATCTAGCGAATTAGCAACTTTTCTTACCGGTAGGTATATTGAAATTAACATGTTTCCCCTTTCTTTTAAAGAATACAAAGTCTTTGCCAACTCAGGCCTTAATCATGATGATGATTTTCAAAATTATTTAAGATTTGGGGCAATGCCGTATACAACTGAATTGAATTTGAATCAAAAGAATATATATGATTACCTCAAAGGTGTTTTTGATACTGTTGTTATTAAGGATATAGTAATGAAAAACACTGTTAAGGATGTTCAAACATTATATTCTATAATTTTTTTCTTGTCAGGTAATATTGGAAATACAACATCAATAAATAAGATAGCTAATACCTTAAGTTCTAATGGAAAAAAAACAAACGCGGTAACGGTTGATAATTATATTAAATACTTAATTGATTCATACATAATTTACCGGGTTAAGCGATATGATATAAAGGGGAAACAATATTTAAAAACACAAGAAAAATACTATATCGCTGATATCGGATTAAGAAATGCTATTTTGGGCTTAAGAGATATTGATCAAGGTCATATTATTGAAAATATCGTCTATTTAGAGCTAATTAGAAGAAGATACGAAGTATCCATTGGGAAATTAAGAGATTTTGAAATTGATTTTATAGCGGTAAATCAGGAAAGAAAGTTATTTATTCAAGTTGCTTTAACAGTGAATAACAAAGATACATTAGAAAGGGAGTTAAAACCACTTAAAAAAATACCTAATGATTATCCTAAGATGTTGATTACGATGGATAAGTCATTAAATAAAGACTATGATGGTATTGTCAACGTAAATTTGATTGATTTTTTATTAGATAATAATAAAAAATACAGCTAACTAAAAGTTGTCTGTAAATGTCAACTAAAAAATGTAGAATAATGGCGGTTTAAAATGTAGGTTTAAAGCTTTATTATTTTGAAGCATTTTCTTGAAACGCTTTTTTTCCTTTAAGACGATAAGATCTACCAGTTATTTTGATTATATAAGAATGGTGAACTAAACGATCAATAATAGCAGAAGCTATGATGTTATCCCCAAAGACTGTCCCCCATTTACCAAAAGGTTGATTAGTCGTAATGATTGTTGATTTCTTTTCATAGCGTTTAGCTATTAACTGAAAGAAAACATCAGCATACTTCTTTTCAATAGGCATATAGCAATAAACATATAGTTTTAATCTTATCTCATGCAAAAGTGAGAGTGTTTCAAAAAAAACTTTCCCATTGATGTTTTTCAGACCTATCAACACCTCTCTTGAACACCGTTATTTCAAAAAAATGATGCCAGCGGTTTACAAGTTTAAATGAATATGGTATTATATTGGTGAAACATAATTCAGTGAAACATAATTCAGTAATGTTTTAAATGAAATGAGGGTGAAATGCAATGTTCTTAGGTCGAAAAAAAGAAATGAAACTACTAAACAATCTATATAAGTCAGAAAGTTTTGAGTTCGGCATTATCCACGGGAGAAGAAGAGTAGGGAAGACAACCTTACTCAAAGAATCTATCAAAGGTGAAAAAGCCTTATATTTGTTATCTCAACAAGCAAATGCGAAAATGAATTTAGAAATTTTTAGTAAAAACTATGGACAACTCAAAGGTTTTGGTCAAATAACTTATGATACTTTTAACGATTTGTTTGAGGCGATATTTAATGAGAGTAATCTAGTTGTTATTATAGATGAATTCACGTATCTTACAGAAGTTGATGCTTCTTTTGAATCCTTGTTACAAGGTTTGATTGATAAACACAAAGATACATCAACAGTGAAATTAGTTATCTCAGGTAGTGAGATAGGAATGTTTGAAAATATCTTTTCTCACAGCAAACCACTCTTTGGAAGACAAACATTTTCCTATCATTTAAAAGAGTGTGATTACTATGAAAGCGGCCAGTACTTTCCTAACTACACTAGGGAAGATAAGATTAAAGCGTATGCTGTTTTTGGGGGATTACCATATTACTTATCACAAATGGATGATAATTTAAGTGTCAAAGAAAATATATGCAAATTAATCATAGATGAGAGTGCTCGTTTTGCATATGAAGTACAAATGATATTAAGTTCTGAATTAAGAAGTATTCAAGAATATCAAAGCGTACTTCAGGCCATTCATAGTGGGAGCACAAAGTTATCGCAAATAGATTCAAAATCTAGAATTAATGATACTGCTAAAACATCAAAATACGTTAAGAAACTAATTGAATTAGAACTCATTGAGAAAGAATATAAGTTCTTAGAAAACCCTAATTCAAAAAAACATTTGTATCGAATCAACAACAATTTTATCGCATTTTACTATCGTTTCATATGGAAAAATCAAGCTGCTAGAGTAATGATGGATTCCTTTGATTTCTACGATCAATATATAGAAGCATATTTAGATGAATTTGTTTCACTTCGATTTGAGAAAATATGTGAACAATATCTAGTTAAAAACTATAAAATAAGAAATCAGGAATCTGTAATGGCAATTGGAAGATATTGGTATAATGACAGGCTGAAAAAAGTGGATGTCGAAATTGATCAATGTGTACAAACAAAAAATCGCATTCATATTTATGAATGCAAATGGACAAATGAACCAATTGGAGAAGCGATTTTGAGTAATCTAATCGAAAAAGGAAAACATCTAAATGCAACACATTATGGAGCTTTTTCAAGAAGAGGTTATAATGAAAACATATTAGACAAAAGCTATGATCTAATTTCGATAGAAGATTTATATAAATAACGGTGTTCAAGATAAGTACTGATTTTCATTAAAAAAATTGCATAATTCAAAA
>CAZDCS010000153.1:0-3022 GCA_964504015.1 uncultured Mariniplasma sp.
TTTCACCCCTTAATGGTAACTTAACTACCTGTCACATAAAGTATACCACTTCCCACCACTTCCCTTCTTCCATTAAACTTTTGACATTACTTTTTTTATGATAAAAACAATCTTATTTCTGTATAGGTTATAATTCTATTAGCGAAACAACTTGTTTTTTTATTTGAGTTCTCGTCATAACTATAGCTAAAACCGTAACAATTGCAATAATGATTATGGGTAAAAATATTACTGTATACTGAACAGGCCTAAGTGCTTGAATCACAATTCCTACATTGGTTCCGACATGATGATTTATTGTGAAACCTATAATATTATTGAATAAAATAGATACTATTGAAATCAGACACGCTACAATAATAAACTCGAAAAAATTTGCTTTATAAATATCGCTGATTTTTATTCCGAAGGCCAAAAGTACTCCGGTCTTTTTGTTCCTTTTGGTTATTGTACCATTAATATAAAATGCTGCCATAAAAGTGAATATAAAAACAAATATAGCAATAACATAGACAAAAGCTCCTTTTATTTCATTATAAATAAAAGATATGTTCCCAACAATTGAGCTGATCGGCGATGAATGTATATAACCACTATTAATAAAGTATGAGATAGTTTCATAATCAAAATCTCTAATTAATACACGATCCGGCCTTAAATAATTATTTTTCACCACTTGGAAAAAATTTTCAGCGACATAAACATTATATTTTTCAGTCCGCCCGTCTCTCACGTACCCTAAGACTGTCACATAAAAGGGCGACCTGGAAATAAAAGTTGCTTCTCCGTGCTCTTCGAGCAATTCGTTATACAAATTTTCACTAAGATAGACTCCTTTTCCTGTTCTGAAACTTACAAAGTCTAGATCGTTTTCCGGAGAAAAGGATAGTAAAGAAGCAGAGGTTATCGGGTCATTCAAAATAACATTATTTAGAAAACCATATTCATTCACTGGGTAATCCAAGTGTATTCTTGCATAAATTGTATATCTTTTAAACTCAAATTCCAACCATACTCTTTCCAATTCCGGAGGAAGGTTGCGATACTCAAAAGAAAAACGATCAAGATCGATAAATCTTTCAAAGTCTGTATCGATGACTCCGGTTACAAATAGTTCCGCATCTCCAAACGACACATAATTTTGATAAATATCAGAGGGGACATCATGCTCCCCATATCTTATAAGTATCATCAAAATATAATCAGTTATAAGTACTCCTCTTCTCATGTCTATTACTCCGTATACCAAATCGAAGCTATTAGATTGCGAATAAGATATACCGAAAATATCAGTAAAACTAAATAGCGATGGCTCTTTGAAATGTTGAAAATCTAGAAAAAAATGAGTATCCAAAAGTAATGAATAATCACCCTTCGAAATGAAATCTAATTTATTATCTCCAACCCTGGTCTCGAGACCATGCAACATAATATCTCGTCTAAAGGCTATTTCTGTGCTTTCGTTTTTTTCAAGTGTATCTAAAACTAAACCCGCTTCACTAAAGTTATATATTTGATGTGCTGTTAGTGCAAAACTGACTAAAAGTGCTAATATGAGTGTAATCAAAATACGACCTCCCCAATGTCGTTTTAGATTATCTAACAATATTTTTTTATAAATAGATCTCCCTTCATATCGGTAATATTGGTTGTTATCGGGTTTTTTGAGGCAATCCTCGTTTTTAGTGCTGGTTTCTTTAGCTACTAGAGTTATTTGTTTTTTTTCAAATAGTAGTTTATAATTATCCAATCATCAATATGAAAGTTGTTATTTTTGGGAATGAACACTTTATTATTATGAATTTCTATATCATCAGTTGTATGTTTTATAGAATTATCTAAGTCATAAAGTATTTCTCCATCTTTCAATTCAATAATTCTATCACAATATGTATTAGCAATAGCTCTATTATGTGTTACAAGTATTACCAATCTTTCGTTTGCTATATCTTTTAATATTCTAAAAATAATCAATTCTGTTTTTTCATCTAAACCCCCTGTAGGCTCATCAGCAATGAACAATTGAGACTTTTTAACTATCGACCTTGCTATATTGACCCTTTGTTTTTGCCCACCTGATAATTCATGAATATAGTTATTCTCTTTTTCTTTTAATTCAACCTTATTGAGAGCAGCAACAATAGAATCACTCTCTACTTTTCTTTGGATTTCATTAACATATGAAATGTTATCTTTTACACTGCTATCATTGAATAAATGATTCTCTTGAAACACTGTGGTTACATTGTTCCTTCTAAACATCTGGAGATCTTCGCCTTTTTTAAAGTTGACAAGAACATTATCAAAGTAATACTCTCCTTTAGTAGGCAATATAATTGAACCTAAGATGTTTAATAGTGTTGTTTTTCCGCATCCAGATGGACCTAAAATGGCAATAAACCCCTTGTTTGGAAGAGATAACGATATATTTTTCAATCCCATGACATTGTTGTTTTTGTTTCTATAAAGGTGTGAAATTTTTTCTAGCTTAATCATTTCTTCCTCCTAAATTTATATCGTTTGTAGTTTGTTATAGTATAGCATATTTTTGGAGATAAGTCATCTCTTTTCAGTTTTTTGAGTTTTCGTATTTTTTCTTTTTAACAGCTGAATTTTATAATTCGGACAAAATTTCCATATTACAATAATCTTTTCAGGATGAAAGAAATATTTATTAATTGATGCTAGTATAAAAACAGGACATGTTAAACATAGAGAGTTCAGGAAAAAATAAAAAGAGAAAAGGAGAGACTTTCTATGGCTAAACAGTATGTTTCAAAAGATATATTAAGTTATCTGACAAAATATAAAACGTAGTTATTCCGCTAAAGGAGACACCTGGGGCAATGCATGTATTGAATCGTTTCACGCCATTATTAAACGTGAGTGGATTAACTGGTCCAGATTAAGAATATGAGGCACGCTCAAGCGCTTGTATTTGAGTATATTGTAACATTTATACCCGAATAGCCTACATATAGATTAATTGGTTATGCTTCTCCCAGTTAGTTGAAAAAAAATT
>CAZDCS010000154.1:0-3020 GCA_964504015.1 uncultured Mariniplasma sp.
TTAAATAAAAAAAGGTGTTTTCTACAATACTTTTGTTCAAAGTGCTCAGGAAACACCTTTTTCTCCGTTTTTATCAAATAGTCAACAATTTAATAATGTTACATATCGCCTAACAAAGCGGTTTATTGAAATTACACTATGGAAGCAATATGGGATGGTCATAATGCTCGTTGGACCCTAACGGCTTCCGTAAATAATTGTCACTATTCAGCAATGACAATTTATACATCTCGTTTAGTTAAGTCATTCTGTACATTAATTGACCGCTTTTTACATATAGTATATAAGATTCATCTTCTAGTATTTGAGTAAGTTAATTTTTTCAATATTGAGATGTTGTTCCCATAGTTAGCATATGTTTTATTGATTTTATATAAATAGAATATCCAATTGTTAACCATAATACTGAGATAACAAATAATATAATATATTCTTCTAGTAGTGCATTCTTATTTAGAATTAGCATCATCCATTTATAAGGGAAAAAGTTAGCAATATTTCTGAAAATACTAGGGATTATGTCAAGAGGAACTATTAGTCCTGAGAAGAAAAGAATAAAGTTAGAGGCTGTTCTCGCAACTGCGCTTGCTTTTTTATACACTAAAGTTGCTCCACCTGCAATTAACCCTAATCCTGTCATTCCTATCAAAGCCATTAGATAAACAAATAAAACTTGAGGTTCTAAAAACATTATTAACGAGAACCTTGCTCCCATTAAAAATGTTGTTATAATTAATATTGAAAATACAATTGCAATATCTATAAAAATGGTTACTATTATTCTATAAACCAATATATATATCATCTTTGTTTTCACTAAAAATAGCTGTTCGAATGTTCCTATTCTAATCTCATTTTGCAACATAAGTGAAAAACTAGTAATAGAGATTACAGATATTCTCCAAATTATAATACCATTTATAAATAGAAACAATACATCTTCGTTTTTATTCAATATTTGCATTCCAATTAGTAAGCCAGAATACATAATTAGAGAATTAATGTTAGAAAAAATATAATCAATCAAGTATTGTTTAGTTTCAATATATTCTCTTTTAAATTCAACATTTATCATTTTAATACTCCTCCCTAATAACTTCCGGCGTGTCCACTTTCAATGGTTTTATTAAACAATATTGTGAAAAAGAAATGTCCTAGTATATTCCAAAAGATAATTGTTACTACAAACATACTAAAATCAAAACCATCAATCGGTTTTTCCTGTAAAATACTTTCAATTATATTTGCAGACCATATTATCGGAAATGTTTTTGAAAACCAACCAATAAAAGCTGGTAATTGATTTACTGAAATTATAATTCCAGAAAAGAAAATTATAAAATTACTTGCCATTGCAGATATTGAAGCAACCCTATTATACTTTAGGGCAAATCCAGCAACAAGAAAGCCAATACCAATAACACCAATAACTGTTAAGATTAATATTAATATTATTAAAAGCCCCTTAAAATTTATTATTACCGAAATATCAGCATCAATAAACAATATTAACAAACTTACCACTAACAAAGATTTAACAGTATCGAATAAAAATTGAGCAATCATTCTATTAATCAGTAAATTTCTAAAATTTACTTTAGTTAGTAATACTTGTTCTAGAGTACCCTCTTCTTTTTCTTCGTTTATAATTATTGAAATTAAATTTATTGCATGTGAACCAAAGTACCAAACTAGAAAACCATACAAAAATACTATGGTATCCACACTATTTGAGTTATCAATATTAAATGCATAAAATAATCCTGCAAAGAATAATAATGCATTAAGATTACCAAAAATATAATTAAACCAATATACTTTAACGTCACTAATTATTTTCTTTAATTCCACTATCAACATTATATTTTACTCCATTACAATCTTATACATTTCTTCAAATGTTAGATCGTTTCTTTTTATTGAAAGTATATTGCTACTTGAAATAGTTCTTATGACTTCCTTTAGGTCATCTACTTCAATTGTTGTTTTATAGTTATCTCTTTTAACAATTTTATATTGATTTACTTTAGCCTTATTTCTAATTTCCACTATAAATTTAACTTTCTCGAATTCTTTTTGAAGTTCTATATATGAAGTATCCTTAATCAACTTGCCATCTTTGATAAAGATAATTCTACAATTCAAATTCTCAATCAACCTTACATCATGAGTTGTAATAATTATAATCATATTTTCTTTTTTTCGTAGTTCCTCCAAAATATCAACCATTTGAATAGATGAAGTTATATCCAGTCCCAAAGTTGGTTCATCAAGAAGAAGTACCTCGGGATTTTTGATTAAAGCAATAATAATGGCAACTTTTTGTTGCATTCCTCTAGATAAAGTTCTTACTAAAGAATTAATTCTATCTGACAACTTAAATAATCTTAAATAGTAATTTGCACGTTTTCTAATTTCACTTTTATCAATTTTATTAAGTCTCCCAAAGTACTCTATATTTTCTATAATTGTCATATAATAATAAATATTTCGGGACCCCTCCAAAACAGCTCCAACTTTTTCATTAATTAATTTCCTGCTTTTAAGTAAGTTTTCCTCATTCAAAGTTGCATGTCCAGAAGTTGCTTTATTTAATCCGCATAATACCTTAATCAATGTGCTTTTTCCTGCACCGTTTTGACCAAGAATACATACCATTTCTCCTTTGTTAACATTAAAAGTAATATTGCTGTTTGCAATAATATTATTTTTTTTATATATTTTAGTGATTTCTCTAACTTTAAGCATATTTTCACTCCCTATTCAAGAAAACCGTATTCATTTAAAGATTTATGGATTTCCTGATATTCTGATTTTGTTATTGATAGTTCTTTCAAGGTTTCTTTCAAGCCTTTATTGCCTAACAATTTTAAAAAGTCATACATGAATTTTTCACTCATTAGTATTTTACCAGTATATATCAAAAATAAATGTTTTTTCATTCATTATATGCTCTAGGTTCCTGAATTTCCTTTTTCTCACAAACTCTGTTTTAATTATCTTATAAGTAGCTTCAGCTA
>CAZDCS010000155.1:0-3003 GCA_964504015.1 uncultured Mariniplasma sp.
AAAATAGTGGACCCTTTTTCAACTGATTAAAGCTTGATTATTGGACCACTTTTAGATTAACATATACAAATGTATTTGTCAATTGAAAAAGGGTCCACTATATCGGTTGAAAAAGGGTCCGCTTTTTTTCACCCTTTCAACCAGTTTAAAGTCTCTTGAAATCTATAGCTAGTTTCCACTGTCATATCTAACACATGAGCCTTATGAGCAACCCTGTCAATTAAGGCTCCTGTAAGCATAGGGTCCTTAAATATTTCCTCCCATCTTTCAAATTTCAGATTGCTAGTTATGATGATTGAACCTTTATCATTTCTATTTGATAATATATTAAAAAGTATTTCACACCCTGTTTTATCAAATGAGATATAACCTAATTCATCAAGGATGACTAAATCATATTTTTCAAATTTTCTTTTGTATCTTTGAATTTGACTATTACTCATTGCCTCTTTTAACTCGATAATCAAGTTTGGTACTGAGATAAATAAAACAGTTTTATTTTCCATACATGCCTTAATACCAAGAGCTATTGCTAAGTGAGTTTTACCGCTTCCAGGGTTTCCAATCAAGATGATATTTTCTAGATTTTTAATGAAGTTCAGTTTTTTTAAAGCTAGAAATTTAGTCTGTAACTCTTTACTATATTTAGCAAGTATAAAATCCTCAAAATGCTTTTTAAAAGGGAATTTAGCTTGTCTCAATCTAGCCTGTATGCTATTTGAGCTTCTTTGGTTTATCTCGTTTTCAAGCAGATTCACTAAAAAATCTTCTAATGATAGATTTTTGTGATTTCCTTCTTGGATTAATAGCTCATGATGCTGTCTTAAGTATGGTAGTTTTAACTTGTAGGCCATTTGTTCTATTTTCATAACCGGTTCTATTCCTTCCTTTAATTTATTAATGTAGCGTTGTATCTTAATGTTTGTTTTCTTGTGATACTTAGTAGTGAATCATCAATTATATCGTTATCAAAATATTTATCAATGTTTGATTTGTTGATTTGTGTTAAGGAATTAATCATTTGTTCAAAGGGACTATTCTTGTTTTTTTGTAAAAATTCAATGAATTCTATTGGTTTTGCTTTATAATAAGTAGTATAGATGGTTTTTAGTTTTTCAGAGCTTTGTAGGGCTTTTGAATTCTTTAGTGATCCTGGTTTTTTCTTTAATGTGTTTAGATAATGCATTATATCAACTGAGAATAACTTTAATCCATCTATTTTTTTATGCCTACATACTAGCTCGTTATTGCTGTATATGGCTATTTCATCATAATAAGTCTTAACCAACAGTTTATGACCGACTAAGTATTCAGGCACTGAATAGTAGTTGTTATCAACTGTTATAAAACTATATTTACTTACTTTGCATTCGCTTATTCTAGCTAGGCTTAATTTGGGTTTCACTTTTTTTAAGCTGCGTTTTTCGATTTCGATCTCGCTTTTCGTGTTTAGTATTTTTAACTCACTTTGTAAGTAAATGCTTGCTTGATCGAAAGTGCTAAATCGGTATTTCTTGGAAAAGACTTTATTCCTTATGACTTTAACACTTCCTTCGACATGCCCTTTCTCATTGCCTTTATAGCAATTTGTAGTATTGATGTTAAAACCGTAGTAGAGTGATAGTTTTAATAACTCAGAGTTTATTTGTTTTTTATTTCTTCCAATAAACCTTGATACTACATTCTTCATATTATCATAAACTATTTCATCATATACGCCATTAACCAGTTCGAAAAATTTAACATGAGAATCTAAAAAAACTTCGGCTTTTTGATTTTTATAAAGAAATGCCCATCTAAAATTTGATTTTGGCGATGATAGGACCGCTAGATGATATTTGCCTAATTTACCTGCGATCTGAAGTTTCACTTCACCAAAATCGTATTCAAGTCTTTGGCCATAGTTATATGTTTGTCTTATGAAACACTCTTTATTTTTTTTCCTTTTTTCGTTTACTTTGTTAGTTATTGTTGTCAACCCAATGTCATGTCCTAATTCAACTAGCATTTCGTGTATTTGGCAACAGGTCAATCTTTGTTTATCCCAACCTAAATACTCAATTTTTTTAACTTCGTTTTGCAATATGCGATTAAGTTCTTCATCCATTTGATCGCTATACTTTCTGCTTGTTCTTTTAGAAGAATCGTATTTAGGACTACAAACGATTTTTTCTTGGATATCCCTTGGGGCTTTTGTTGTTTCTAAACTTTTGATTTCATCAAGGTAACTAGTTAAGTATTTAGCAACTGTTTTTCTGTTTATGCTTAACTTAAGTGCTATTTTCCTATTTGACAATCCGCTTTCCTTTAACTTTATTATTGTATATTTATCCATTATTTTCATCACTCCTCTCACCTCCAAGATTATTATATATCTTGAAGTGTTATTATAAAAATAGTGGACCCTTTTTCAACTGATTAAAGCTTGATTATTGGACCACTTTTAGGGCTCTTCCGATAAATAGTTTACTTTACCTGTGAAACATGTTATACTATCCTTATAAAATAGAGCGATGAGGTAGGTCATGAAAAAACAAAATGCATTCTTCAAAGAGTTTTTCCCTAAGTATTTTATCTATAGTCATTCAGCTATTAACGAAAGCAAAGTAGTTCTTCACTTTAGCACTGAAAAACGGTATAGTATCTGCCCGAAATGCGGTGTAAAATCGCTTAACTTGGTCACTTACTACACAAGAACAATTCAAGACTTGCCAATACTAGATAAATCAACATACGTTAAAATAAAGATTAGAAAGATGTCGTGTGACAATGCTGATTGTAAAGTTAAATATTTTAACGAAACATTAAACGATTATGTAGATGAAAAAAAACGTTATTCTAATCGACTAACCGATTTGCTTATTAAAGTAGCTTTAACAGAAACAGCTGAAGGAGGATCTAGAATATGTCGAGAGCAAAAAATAATTATCTCTGGTGATAAGCTACTGCAATTAGCAAAAAAGTTTGAACTAGTAATAGATAAAGCGAGTATCACAATAATGT
>CAZDCS010000156.1:0-2943 GCA_964504015.1 uncultured Mariniplasma sp.
TTCCTGGAGGCTTAAAAAATGAAAGAAAAAAGAAAAGTTTTACTTATTAAGGAAAATAGATTTTGGGAAATAGTAAGAAACCCAAATGATTCAAGTGTTCGAAAAGGTCACTTATTCGCGTTCACAAAAGACAATATGGTAATGGCGCTTCATAAGTCAGACATGCAATTTGCACATAGGACGTTTCCTGATTTTGTTAAAGCAGCAACTTGGGTGGTCAAAATGAACTTATTAGTTCGTGATGAAAAGCTACAAGCAGCAGATAGGATAACAAAATGAAAGAAACAAGAAAAGGTTGGATTATTAATGAACAAAGCATTCAGGAGATGATCAAAAATCCGAGTGACTGCAAAGCTAGAAAAGGTAAGTTTATTGCTATGACTAAAGACAAGAAAGTCATCGCTCTTTACAATTCAGACATAAAAATCGTTCATAGAAGTTTCACTGACTTTATTAAAGCAGCAACTTGGCTGTTCCAAATGGAGAAGCGTGATAAGAAACTAATAGCTGAGAGAGTATAGAATGAAAAACAAACTAAGAGATTTTAACAATTTAAAAATAGCTGATGTTTTGTATCAAAGTAAAAAAGAAAAAAACTTGAACACCTTTGAAATTGGCCAAAAAGTAAAAGTAATCGACAACAACCATGTTTTCTATATTTATAAAGTTGATGAATATGAAGTTTATTACGACAAATCCGGTCTGCAATATTTCCCCTGGGAACTTCAAAGAGTATAGGTTTCAAACCTCCTCCTTTTGTTTTGGTTCTGAGCACAACCAAAAACTGCTCACCCTTTCTATAACGAGGTGATAAAATGTGTATGATTAAAATACATGAACAATTAATTAGAGAATCAAAAATTAAAAAAAATGGTCTAACTGATTTAGGTATTTATAAAATGACTATGGATCTCCTTGATTTTGATAATAATAAGACAAAAGAATTCCTAGTGTCAAATCTTGGGGGATTTTCAATTCAAGACTATGAAGAGATTTTCAAAAATATTAATGAGCAAAAACAAATATATAAAAAGGCAAAAACGAAAAAATCGTAAGAGGTATATTATGACAGAATTAATGTGGGTCATGACAATAATTATATGGATTGCTCTTATCTTTTTCCTGCATTTTCTACATAAATATGAAAAACACCACGTTAAAAACAACCGGATGATGAAAAATCGAAAAATAGCATAAACGTTATTTCTGGCCATAAATAACACTTACGATATGCCAGGCATAGCATAAGCTTTAGAAAAGGGGTAAGAAATGAGTCTGACAAAAGGAAAAAGAGAATATATCCTGAGCTCTTACAATCGGTATCTAAATTATGGCAAATATTTCAACTTAGACCATGTTGAAAAAAATAGACATCGACTATCTATGATTGTTAAAAAAAACTACTGGTTTGGTGGGTATGGTTATTTAGATCTTAATCAAAAACAAATATCCGGAGTTCTAGGGATAAGTGAAGTGACATTCAATCGAGTAATCAACAATAAGTTTAAGTTATCATTTGATATGATGATAAAAATTGCTTGGTTATGTGATTGTTCGATAGATAAAATAATTGAGTTTGAAAGAGAATTAGGAAACATCGACCACTTGGGCGCCTATCTAAAAAAGGATAGTGAGGAATCATGACAAGAGCAGAGATGATCAGAGATTCAAATTATCAGACAATACTAGAATCAATGCTCCCTGGGCAAGCTGTAGCTCAAGTTATTATAGATGTTGGAACATTTTATAAAAGAAAGCACAATCTATCAAATAGCGTGCTAAATTCTATACTAATACTAACAATATTAACTACCGGCCAAAAGCTATTTAATGAAGCATACCTTAGAAAAGTCGCTGAAAGTTTCAAAATAAGAAAAATTAAAACAGAATATGAAGCCCTGGCATATATTGACCAGGTTAGGGAATACAAAAAGAAAATAACTAAGAGCGAAAGAAAAGAACCAGAGTGGGTCAATGATTACGTTGAAAACCTAGGTTTAATGGAAGGCTAATATATGTCAAGTTTTGGATTTGGTAAACTAAACGGCAATCAAATAACATACATTGATAAATTAAACATCAGAAACTATTATGCTGCTAGAGGCTCTTTTATCGCCGTTAAAATGCTCCAAAAGATGATGTTACAGTTTTCCACGTCTGGTAAGTTGATTTTTTCTAACAATGAGTTAATGAGCACATTTGGCTCATCAAGAAGAGGGATTCAAATGGCTATGACCTCATTGGAAGATACCGGCATTTTGACTAGAACATTTGCCGATCCCGAAACCAAGTATATCAGAACTGGGTTCATCCTGGATGTAGATATGTCAATCAACTGGCTCAAAGCAACCAAAAAAGATGTCCAAGAATTAAAAAGAGGAAGCTTGAAGAAACACTTTGCTGTTCAATCAGTCATTAAAGTTGTGATGTTTGCTAAAGAATTAAAGAAATTGATGCGAGCAAAGAAAAACACCCAGGACAGAAAAGATATCCAAAAGAAACTAGAAAGAATCAACCTAAAAAAAGCAGAGTACAATAGGCACGTTAAATCAGTTTTGAAGCGCCAAAAGAAATATCTTAACATAGTAGTCGAGCAAGCGGATAAAGAAACTCTAATGGCTAAATTGATTGAGTCATGCAAAGCCTGGGGATACACTCCACCAGATATGTCTACAAACTAAATATAATATACCGGCCGCCTATGCGGTTCTTTAGCGTTATTAAAAAACAAGAAAATAGCCACAAAACAAAGAGATCTAATCAAGGGTCTCTTTTTCTTAGCTAAAAAACTGATTAAGTTGCACACGTAGCAAATTAGATTGCACACGTAAGTATTAGATTGCCCCCACGCGTCTATTGTTATACATATTAGATTGCCCCATACTGTTGGTTCTTTTTTAGCAAGCTAAAAAATAACAAATAAAGATAATAAGGTCTCGTAAT
>CAZDCS010000157.1:0-2931 GCA_964504015.1 uncultured Mariniplasma sp.
TCAAAACTAGTTGTTGTTCTTCAAGCAGGCTATCTACTTCCATTAAAAAATGGAGCCCCGTTTCATAACCACTAAGCTTAATAAAATCATATTTGCTAAGTAGATCCATCATCAATTCGTTTTTTTGACGGTATTGGTTTCGCATCCGGTTGATATGTCTTTCAAAAAAACCTTCATTAATGAATTTACACATAATGTATTGCTCAAAGTTAGGAACCGTACACCCATGATATGACGAGATATCCTGATATTTTCTCAATAGCTTGTTTGGTAAAACCATATAGCTCATCCTAAAGGATGGAGCAAGGGTTTTAGTAAATGTATTCATATAAATCACCTTGTCATTTTCATCAAATCCTTGCAAGGCGGGAATGGGTTTTCCTAAAAATCTAAATTCACTATCATAATCATCTTCAATGATATAGCGCTCTTGCGAATTGTTTGACCAGTTCAATAATTCAATGCGCCTTTGAATTGGCATTACTACTCCTGTAGGAAATTGATGAGATGGTGTTATGTGAGCTATTTGTGCCCTAGATTTTAACAGGTCATCAACACTTAATCCTTGAGTATCAACTTCTACTAAAGATAGTTTAATGTTATTGCCCTTCAAAAGATGATACAGTTTCCCATACCCAGGGTTTTCCATGGCATAATGTTTATCTCTTCCTAAAAGCTCAATTAAAATCAAAAGTAGTGAAGAACTTCCAGAACCAATGACAATTTGATTTTCGTGTACTTCAACACCTCTATATAACTCTAAAAAGCGAGCAATTTCTTTCCTTAATGACACCATCCCTTGGGGATGGGTTACATTTAGCATCTCATGATGATTCTCAGATAACACTTCTCTTGATAATTTAGCCCAAGTCGCATTAGGAAAAAGTGATGTATCAACGACATTAGTTCTAAATGCATACTTATACACTATCTCATCACTAAGAGCAGCTATATCATAACTGCTTTTTTGTCTTTTACTGCTTTGCACTAGCTCAATTTGTTTAGCTACATAATAACCACTTTTTTCAATTGCATAAACGTATCCCTCAGCAATTAATTGCTGATAAGCAGCTTCAACAGTTAAAGGACTTATCTTTAATTGTTGAGCCAACTTTCTTTTTGATGGCAACTTATCGCCCTCGATATATTTCGCTTCGTTAATCATTTTTTTAAAGTGATTATAAAGCGAAACATAAAGCGACTCACCTTGGCCTCTCTTATGAAATGAAGTTAGCATATTACCACCTATCTGGTATGGTTATATTTTCTCAAACTGAATATTCTATCATACCAGTTATCATTATATAATAGATATGAAATAATAACAAGCGGAGGTATTAAAATGCAAAACGAAAGATATAAGTTAAATAAAGAATTAGCACAAATGCTTAAAGGTGGCGTCATTATGGATGTCTCAAACCCTGAACAAGCAAAAATTGCAGAAGCTGCTGGAGCAGTAGCTGTTATGGCCCTAGAGCGTATCCCAGCTGATATTAGAGTTGCTGGTGGAGTTTCACGCATGAGCGATCCAAAGATGATTAAACAAATTCAAGATGCAGTTTCTATTCCAATTATGGCTAAAGTTAGAATCGGACATTTTGTTGAAGCGCAAATATTAGAAGCTATTGAAATAGATTACATTGATGAAAGTGAAGTTTTATCACCTACTGATGATCTTCATCATATTGAAAAAACAAATTTCAAATCGCCTTTTGTCTGTGGTGCCAAAAATTTAGGGGAAGCCTTAAGACGTATTAGCGAAGGCGCATCAATGATTAGAACTAAGGGAGAACCTGGTACTGGTGACGTTATCCAAGCTGTCCGACACATGCGTGCTATTCAAAAAGAGATCAGTTCTATTCAAGCAATGAGAAAAGAAGAAATATATGTTTTGCAAAGAACAATGGGTGTTTCACTTGACCTATTAATGTTTGTTCACGAAAATGGAAAACTTCCAGTTGTTAACTTTGCAGCAGGAGGCATCGCAACACCTGCCGATGCAGCTTTAATGATGCAACTAGGTGCTCAAGGAGTTTTTGTTGGTTCAGGGATCTTTAAATCTGGCGACCCACAAAAAAGAGCTGAAGCGATCGTTAAAGCCGTAACTAACTTTAATGACCCTAAAATACTAGCAGAAATTTCTGAAGACTTAGGTGAAGCTATGGTTGGAATCAATGAACAAGAAATCGAGTTAATGATGGCTGAGCGAGGCAAGTAATGATAACAATCGGCATCTTGGCTCTACAAGGCGCATTTATTGAGCACAAAATTATTCTTCACAGCTTAGGAGTCTCATCTTTTGAGATTAGGCAAAAAAAAGATTTAACCAACAAGATGGACGGGCTTATTCTCCCTGGTGGCGAAAGCACCGCAATCGGAAAACTACTCCACGATCTAGATCTTTTTGATATCCTTGTTAAAAAAATTAAAGACGGTCTGCCAGTCTTTGGCACTTGTGCAGGGATGATTTTGCTTGCTAAAGAACTGGAAAACTCAAACACTCATCTAGCAACATTAGATATTGATGTTAAGAGTAATGCTTATGGTAGACAGTTAAGTAGTTTTATTACAAATGACTTATTTAATAATGAGTTAATACCAATGACTTTCATTAGAGCTCCATATGTTAATTCTTATAAAGATGGTGTTACAGTTTTAGCAACTGTTAATGATAAAGTAGTCGCGGTTAGACAAAAAAACCAGTTAGCGACATCTTTTCATCCAGAGTTAACAAATAACACTTATGTCCATGAATACTTTATCGATATCATCAAAGACAGAGCAAGCAAATAGACTATAAAAAAGATCCTCTTTTTCATAATAAAGAAGGTCTTTTTTCATATCATTTACCGACTCCTTTAATTATTAAGATTGAAAATAATCACAATGAGAATACATATAACAAAAAATAAAAATCATGTTATAATATAA
>CAZDCS010000158.1:0-2924 GCA_964504015.1 uncultured Mariniplasma sp.
CCAAGAAAAGGTGCCGATGTTTTACTCAAATCATACGGAGAAGCTTTTAACGCCGATGACGATGTTATTCTTGTTATAAAAACGTTTGATAACCCACATAATGAGCTAGAAAAATGGCTAGCAGAGGCAAAAAAAGAAAATCCTAATTATCCAGATGTTTACATTATTAAAGAAGACCTTTTAGAAGAAGAACTCAAAGCACTTTACGAAAAGTGTGATGCCATGGTAGGCCCAAGTCGTGCCGAAGGATTTGGTTTACCATTTGCAGAAGCAATGCTTTCAGGTTTACCTGTTATTACTAGAGGTTGGAGCGGGCAGTTGGATTTTTGTAATGATGAAACTGCTTGGCTCATCGACTATGAATTTACACCTGCAAAAACACACTTTGAACTTTTTAACTCAGTCTGGGCAGAACCTTCGCAAAAGCATTTAAGTGCTTTAATGCGTGAAGTTTATGAACTTCCATTAAAACAGCGTAAAATAAAACCACAACAAGGTCGTAAATTACTTTTAAAAGAGTTTAAGTGGAAAGATGTTGCTTCGCATTTAGTAAATGCAGCACTAGAATTTTCTCAAAGTAAAATAGCGATTGAACCAAAGATAGGTTGGATCACTACTTGGAATACAAAATGTGGAATTGCTACTTACTCTAAACATCTTATAAAGAATATCACTTCTAATATTTCTATATTAGCTTCACATACAGATCAATTAATAGCTCAAGATACAAAAAATGTTTACAGATGTTGGAATAATGAAGATAACCTTCAAGCTTTATCTGACAAAATTGATAGATTGAACTTAGATACTATTGTTGTTCAATTCAACTATGGTTTTTTTGATTTCAATGTTTTTAAAGAATTTATAAAGCAACAAAAACAAAAATCAAGAACTATTGTTGTTATGCTTCATGCGACACAAGACCCAATTAACAGGCCATTTAAAAAAATAGAGATACTAATAGAAAGTTTGCAAAAATGTGATCGTTTGCTGGTACATTCTCATGGAGATTTAAATCGTCTTAAAAATTATGGTCTAGTGGATAATGTAGCACTCTTCCCACATGGTATTTTAGACTGGAAAAACTCTAAACCTCAAAAAAATAAGACTTTCACAATAGCTAGTTATGGCTTCTTTTTACCACATAAAGGCTTGTTAGAACTGATTGAAGCTATCTCTTTATTAATCAAAAAAGGCGACTCTATAAAACTCAACCTGATAAATGCACAATATCCTATTCCAGAATCAGAGCAAATGGTAAATGAAGCAAAAGAAAAAATTAAAACTTTACATTTATTAGAAAACATTGAGTTGAACACAGATTTTTTACCTGATGAAGAGAGCTTAATGCTCCTAAATAAAGCAGACCTGCTGATATTTCCATATCAAGAAACGGGAGAATCTTCTAGTGCCGCTGTAAGATATGGTTTAGCTACTGGAAAACCTGTTATTGTAACTCCACTAGCAATTTTTGATGATGTTGATAGAGCGGTATTTAAATTACCGGGTACTTCAATAAATAATATTGCTGAGGGATTGGAAATAATGATTAAAGATATTCAAAATAACCAGCAATCTGTACAAGAAAAAAAAACAGAAGCAGATAAATGGAGAAACGCACATAAGTATTCTAGCTTAGGCAGTAGGCTTAAAAACATTTTATACGCCGTTAAAGGCAAACACTAACCTTTAATTAAGGGGAAGAGCTTAACAGACCCCACTTATTTTGAGCCCACTTATTGCTAAACCAAAGGATCAAAATCAAACAGATAAAAGTGGGCACCCCTTTTAGCAAACATTTATGGTCTTATGCCGCCCTTAATGTTGAGGCATAAGTTTCCACAATATCGCCTTTTCTCTCTAAAATAAAATAACCATGTTCTTTTGCATATTCAAAAACATCATCATTAACACTAAAGCCTGCTATACCTGCATATACCTTAGTACTTCTATACTGAGGATGTTTTTTAATATTAATTATCTTTTTAGCTAATTTCTTTATATCATTCAAATGAACCTTGTACTTCACCTCAACAATAGCAATACTTTCACCGTTTACAAGTAATATATCAAGCTCATCCCTAACATCTTTACCGATTATTTTATAATTAGGAATAAGAACATCAAAAGTTATATCTGCTATTTGCAACTTATCTTTTAAAGAATTTATAAAATAGGCTTCAGATACACTACCCTGATTATTAGCAATACTACCCAGCATAAGACCTATTTTATCGAGCTTCTCACCAGTTCTTTTTAGCTGTTCATCGGTTACAGATTGAGATACAGCTAAACTAGCTACTAAATCCTTTAATTCTTGGTCTGTCATAATATAATCCTTATGATTGATAATAAGATTATTATAGCATACGAAACCATTGGTTTTTGTCAGCTGTTACCCTAATCCGCAGATAGAGATTGGATATATAGTGCTAGCCCTTGTTTGCAAGCACCTAGCGAATAAGGGCTGGTGCTAGATGCCAATTCTCTATTTACGGATAGGGTATACTCAAGTAGCAACTCTAAACCAAAGGGATCAAAATCAAGCAGATAAAAGGGATAAAAGTGAGTGTTCTTTTAACACTTAACTTTGTTTTAAACATGGGTGTCCTTTTTATAATTAAGTATTGTGTCCCCAGAATTACCTTATTTGGAGCCCTAGTACAGATTAGATGGCAAAGAGATATCGGCATATAAAATAGGCTTACAATACTATTTTTATACACTTAGAACCTAGCACAAGCCTAAGCCTAAGCTCCATAAATCTTATACGGGGGTTAAGGATGATTAATTAAAATAAAAAAAAGTTTGTTTGTTAGTATATGGTGTGTTATTATTTTCAACACATAGCTTAAGAATTATACAATTATTAATTTAAACCCAATTAATTTAAAACCCAAAGGAAGTAACAATGAAAGATTCTA
>CAZDCS010000159.1:0-2866 GCA_964504015.1 uncultured Mariniplasma sp.
TATATCTTCTTTCATGTATTCTGTGCATTCTACTCTTTTTGTCACTATAAAGTTTTGTGCAAGTCTAAACACATCATTTTTGTGTTTCTTAATGTCTATGCTTTTTACATAAGTTTGATCAGATTCCTTTTTTAGTTTCAAGTCATTATATGCCCTAATTTTTAATAATACTAAACATTCTATTGTTGCTATTTTTATGCCATCTAGGATATAGCTGTTATCATTAATAAATTGATAGTATCGTTCATCAAGTATTAAAGCGGATAGACTAGATATCTCCTCTGATACAGTTAACTTAGTTGCGTTCTTAAAATATGACCCTATAAATAAATCTGGTATTTTAGATAGTATCTCAATCATTTGAGGAAATTCAGCGTTTTTTGGTTTCTCAAATCGATAGAATTGAGATTTTCCATTTGCCATTTTTGTTTCATATTCACCTAGGCTAATATACTCCTTAAACCTAGATATGAATTCTTTGTCAAGTAACTCTATAACAAAAACAAGATCAAGGTCTTTCGTCCCTTTGTTTCTACTTAGTCCAATAGATCCAAGTGATAGTATAGTCGCAGAACCACCAATCAATATAAACTTATCAGTATCATTCCTAAAATAATTTTTAAAATGTTCTAATCCTTGTATCATTGTTTACTACCTCCAGTATTTTGAAATATAATCTTCATAATCTTTTTGAACTCTCTCATCATAGTCATCTTGTAAAGATAAGTATAATGCGAAAGGATTCATTTCATTATCATCTGTTTTAGTTATTCTTGATTTCCACACCTGGAGTTTAGCAGCATTATTATGCCCTTCAAAAGATGGTTTCAAATTTTCTTTGATTTCCTTATACTGTTTACTTTCTATGGCATAAATATCCTCATTTGGAACAATCATTCCTTTTTTCGATAATGCGAATTGTCCAGAAGGAACTGGTTTTATTTTATGACTAAAGAGAGAACCTCTATCAACATATCTTTCCTCAATGATAGGAGATTTTAAGTAAGGTTTTGCCTTTTCCCAAATTTCCCGTTTATCATCCAACATAACTACACGACGTCCGAGAGATTTCTCAATAGTCAATATGTTTTTATTCTCAAGTTCTTTAATTGCCCTATATATTGCATATTCCTCTTCTTTTATCAATACATCTAACCCTCTTTGATGGATTTCAATCACATTTAGCAATAGTATCTTGAATAGAATATTTTGAGCCCCTAAAGAAAGTCTACTATTTGTTTTAACTTGTATATGATTGTAGTTTTCATTAATCAAGATTGATAGCTCAGGTATATAAAACTGGTTACCTCCTACAATATAACCAAGACCAAAATTTGTTAGTGACATTTTATTTTGAATGGTAAGTTTATCAAAATAGAAAACAACATAGTGGTTACTGTTCTTTTCAATTAAACTTTTAACATAGTCAAATTCACTAACACTAAAATGTTTTCTATTATATTTAGCAACAACAAAAGGCAAATCATTTAGTTCAATATATGAGAATGAGAATGCTTTTTTCATTCTGAAACTAAGGTCGTTATCAACAAAAAATTTTGCTTTTTTAATCACCTTGAAATAACTACCTAAAAAACTTATGTACTTATCATCATTCATCGAAAAACACCTCCTTAACCCTATTTTAGCAAAATTAGAATCAATTAGCAATACTTTTGCTAAAATAATATATATTTGCTAATTAGTTTTAAATAGTAGTAGTGTATTACAAAAGCTATTGTCTAAATACAGGGAACCTATCACAACAATTGATAACTTTCCATTTAAGGAGGAAAGTATTATTTCAAGAGGAACTCCCTTATAAAATATGCAAAACTAACTATGCTTCAAAGTTTGGATTAATATTTTTTACAAAGTTCAAATCTCATCGAACCAATTTTTTTTACTAAAATAAAGAAAAAAGGCCTATTCCACGATATTTCGTGGTAGCACCTTGGTATAGTTAGAATGGTGCGGACGATGAGATTTGAACTCATACAGCATTTCTGCTACATGCCCCTCAAGCATGCGTGTCTACCATTTCACCACGCCCGCATTAAAAAAGGTGCGAGCACCTTTTTATATTTTATTTTATTCTACTGCTATTATGTATGAGTAAACTTCTTGTTTTCCTTCAATAATATCTACTTCAATATCTGGATTCAATTTTTTCGCATGAAACACAATATTGTCAAGTTCTTCTTGATTAGCATCAACGCCATGGAAAATTGTAATTATTTCGCTGTCTGCATTTATCATATCTTCTAATAGAACTTTAGCAGTATCTAGTCTAACTGGTTCAGAGACTAAAATTTTTCCTTTAGTAATACCGATAAAATCTTTATTTTTGATCTTAACTCCGTTTAACTCTGTATCTCTAACTGCATAAGTGATTTCACCTGATCTCATATTGCTAACAACTTCTGTCATCTGTTCAAAATTGTTATCAAGCTCTTGTGATGGATCAAAGGCCATTAAAGATGCATATCCTTGAGCAATGCTTTTTGTTTTTAGGACTCTAATTGAACGATCTGAGCAAAGGTCTAGTGTTTGTTCAGCCGATAGAATAATATTTTTATTATTTGGTAAGATAATAATATGTTCTGCCTCAATTGATTCAATAGCTTGAACAAAAGATTCAGTTGATGGGTTCATCGTTTGCCCACCATCAATAATCAAGTCTACTCCTAATTCCTTAAATGCTTGGTGAATACCTGCACCTGAAGCTACTGCAACAATTGCAAACTTAGATTTTGGCTTTTTGATTTTCGGCGTATCTTCAGTGACTAGGTCACCTATAATCGCTGAATGTTGAAGGCGCATATTTTCAATTTTCATTGTTTGTAAGTCGCCATATTTTTGAGCTAGA
>CAZDCS010000160.1:0-2845 GCA_964504015.1 uncultured Mariniplasma sp.
CAATTTTTAAAGGGTATCCCTTGTTTCCTTAATTTATCAACAGTCCGGTGATCATTTACACTCATAAAAGTAATAACTACACCGCTATCATACATACGTGCAGTACGTCCACTTCGGTGCATATAAAACTCTAGATGATAAGGAAGGTCATAATGAATGATATGCGATATTTTAAAATCAAGTCCCCTAGCTGAAAGATCACTTGTAACAACATATTGATACTTAAGGTTATTAATATCTTCAATGATTTGCTTTCTTCTTTTTACGCTTAAAGAAGCATTAATATTGATGACCGAATAGTCTTTATCGATTAAATCTTGGTATATTTCCTCTTGATTCTCTTTTTTGCTAACAAAAATAAAACAAAGGTAGGGGTTAATATGTTTTAAAACTTGATTTAATGCCTCTAATCTATTTTGGTATTTAATATTGATTAGTTGATACTCAATTTTTAAGGTATGCTCTTTATTAGTGTTAACTAAATGGTATATGCCAAAATATTTTTTAATAAAAGGCCCCATCTCTTGTGTAATCGATGCTGAAAAAAGCATATATTTAGCTCTGGGCATCGCAGGCAAGATAGCATCAATTAGTGATAAAAAATCAAAATCAAACATCATGTCAGCTTCATCTAGAACAAAATACTTTGCTGTTTGAATCTTTAAGATATTAAGTGATACAACAAAATCATAAAGCCGTTGCGGGGTTGCAATAACAATTTGTGGCTGTTGTTTTAGCAACCACTCTTTTTCTCTTTGTTTATCAGATCCCCCATAATATGCTTTAACTCTTATTCCATCTTCTACTTGTTCGAGCATTTTAGCAACCTGAATAACTAACTCATTAGTTGGAACACAAATAACGGCCTGGACCTCAGCTGAAATAAAATTTATATTAGCTAAAATCGGCAAAAGGTAGGCATGAGTTTTACCCGTACCTGTTGGAGCAAGACCTACTAGATGCTTTTTATTCGTGATAGCTTTAAAAACGCCATCTTGGATTGGCGTTGTTTTTTCAAAGCCTAATTTTAATAATTTTTCTTTTATATACATTTGTTGTCGAGAAACACTCGACCTCACCACACTTTCTTAGTTATTATAACATGGAAATATAAACTAACACCATTAGATTACCATTCTCTAATATCTCTTAGTGAAATATAGAGTATAATAGAGTTGGTGATTAGATGAAAGTAATCGATTTAACTCCTAGGGGATATTGTCATGGTGTATTACGAGCTTTAAATATTGTTAAAAAAGTTGTTTCTGACAAAAAATATCCTCGACCAATCTATATTTTAGGACAAATTGTTCACAATAAAAAAATAACAGATTCGTTTGCTGAATTGGGGGTTATTAGTCTTGATCAAAAAGGAAAGACAAGACTAGAGTTACTCGAAAAGATTGATTCAGGGACAGTTATTTTTACTGCGCATGGAATTAGTAAACAAGTGGTTATGCGAGCACAAGAAAAAGGATTAGTCTATTTGAATGCTTCTTGCAAAGATGTTATCAAGGTCCACACTGCTGTTGAAACAAAAATAAAACAAGGTTATGAAGTAATCTATATTGGTCACAGAAACCATCCGGAACCAGAAGCTGTTTTAGCAATTGATAAAAATATCTATTTTGTTGAAAATCAAAGAGATGCACTTCTCTTGCCTAATCACTTAGCAGATAGAAAGGTGTTTGTTACTAACCAGACAACATTGAGCCTTTATGATATTGAACAAGTTCTCAAAATTATTGAACTAAAAATCCCTAACTATCTTTTCGATAATGAAATTTGTGACGCAACTACTATTAGACAGCTAGCTGTTAAAAAACAAGAACAAGTTGATTTAATGTTGGTTGTGGGTGATAAATTGAGTTCTAATTCTAACAAACTTGCAATAGTTGGGAAAAATATTGAAATTACGAGCTATTTAATTGAAAGCACTAACGATATTGACCTAAATTGGTTTAAAGATATCAAGAGCGTATCAGTTACATCAGGAGCATCAACACCAACAGCTGTCACACAAGAAGTTATTTCTTTTTTGAAGCAATACAAAAAAAATGATCCCACAACTTGGAATCATCAAACAAAATTAACTAATAAAGATATCTTATGATATCTTTATTTTTCCTTTTGTCACACTTTTTGGGTATTTAGTATTGATTGAACGAATAGCTTGATACAAGTTCTCTTCTCTTTTGGTAAGTCTTTGATAAGTGAAAAGATTATAATCTTCTTTTAAGTCCTTTTTTTGAAGGATTTGATTCAAAAAAACTCCGACTAATCTAACTGGCTCTTGATTGTAATTTGTTTCAAAGAGTGCTTCGATTGCATCTAAAAACAAATCATAACTACTCGTATGATAATCTAGAGTTACACTTCTGTTAACTGATTCAAAATTAGCATATTTTAGTTTAATCCCTACTGTTTTAGCTACAAGTTCATCATAGGTCAATCTCTCTTGTGTCTTTTTAAGTAACTTAACAAGAATACCTAGAATCACTTCTGCTTGATCAAGATTGTAGTTTAGAGTGGATTCATTACTTATCGATTTGGCAATTGAGTGCTTGTTGGGATCGATAACATCGCTACTTTTACCCATAATATGATTGAGGTAGGAAAAATATTGCTTACTACTCATTATCTCTTGTATTTTCTCTTTATTCTCTTTTTTTGTAAAGTCTCCGATTGTTTTTATTCCAACCGCCTCTAATTTAGGCGCTGTTTTTTGACCAATACCATATGTTTCTTTTATTGGCAACGGAAATAATCTATGCACAATATCTTTTTTTCTCATTATTGTTATTCCAAGAGGTTTTTTCATATCTGATGCCATCTTAGCTAAAAA
>CAZDCS010000161.1:0-2818 GCA_964504015.1 uncultured Mariniplasma sp.
ATTTTTAAGCTTTTTTACTCTTTGTAATGTGTAGATAACCCACATAAAATAATCAAAATCAACCGGACCAATATACATATACCCTAAATCTTCGAAAATATTTCGTCTTTGAAAAAAGCTTCTCACTGCTCGTTTAACTCTACTTAAAAAGTTTACGAAAAATTTTGGAAGTATTACTTGCCAGAGCCTTTTTACTTTAATAAACCATTTCATTGTTCTAAATCTAATAAGTGCCTTTGAAAAAGCGCCAACGCTTTTTGAAATGCTCATTTCATTATCATTTAAAACAACAATACCTTTAACATTTTCATCTGTTCCTAGCAAATTGAGAGCCTCAAAGGCCATACCATTAGTAATTGAAGCATCACCAATGATAGCTACCCCTTCACCATCTTCTTTTTTTAAGTGTTTAGCATAAAGAAAACCTGTTAAAGCTGATAGGGAGCTACCTGCATGTCCACTCTCCCATTGATCATGAGGTGACTCGCCATATTTAATGTAGCCAGATAGGCCGTCAGTTTTTCTTAGCGTATCAAATTCATTAATTCTTCCTGTCAAGATTTTATGAGCATAAGCTTGGTGACCTACATCAAACAACAAAGCATCTTTAGGGCTATCAAAGACATAGTGCAAAGCAATAATAAGCTCGATTGTCCCTAGATTTGAACTTAGGTGCCCTCCTGTTTTAGCAATGGACTCGATTAAAAAACAACGTATGCTATTAGCTAACGCTTTAAGTTCTTTTGGTTTTAATGTTTTTAGAAAACTTGGATCTTTGATATCGTGTAAGTTTATCACTCTTTAATTTCCTTAACGATCAATTTTTCAGCTTCTAAAAGCATTTTATAACAAGACTTAGATAGCTCTAACCCCTTTTGGTACTTCTTTACAGCATCATCAAGTTCAATATCTTTATTCTCTAGATCATGTACAACTTGTTCTAATTCCTGAAGTAGTTTTTCAAATGAAATATGTTCCATTATTTTCCCTGCTTTCTATTAATCTTGGCTCCAATAGAGCCGTCTTTAAATCTAATTGTTATTTGGTCATCTAATTTTAGTTTGGCTGCTGATGTGATAACTAAACCGTCTTTAGCGATAACAGCAAATCCCTTATCCATTATTGATAATGGATTTAAAGCATTTAATGCTGTTTTTAAAATATCAAACTGATAACTTTTGGTTTGTGAAATCAGCTCTATATTTTGCTTAAGTTGTTTAGCCAAGTTGAGTTGTCTTTCTTTAAGACTATTGATAAGTTGTTCTGGACTCTTTAAGCCGCTTTTTAATTGAATAATATGGTTTGCTTTTATTTCCAGTTGATAATTAAAAGCTTTTGTTAAATTTCTAACATTTCTCTTTAATTCTAATTTTAAATTGTTCAATTTAACACTAGGAGATAAATTCTCTAATCTTTGATCGATATATAGAAGTTTTGTTTTTCTATGTTCTAGGTGTTGCTCTATTCTATATGTTATTTGTTCAACACTTTCTTTGATTCTTGTGCTCAATTCCTCTTGGTTTGGTGTAGCTAACTCAGCAGCGGCAGTTGGAGTTGGAGCCCTTAGATCACTCACAAAGTCACTGATCGTATAATCTGTTTCATGCCCTACAGCTGAGATAACCGGTATTTTAGAATCATATATCGCTTGAATAACCGCTATTTCATTAAAAGCCCACAAATCTTCAATTGATCCGCCACCGCGGCCAACAATTAAAACATCAACTTCATTTTTTTTGTTTGCTAAAGCGATTTGTTTAGCGATGCTTTCTGCACTTTTATCACCTTGTAGCAATGCAGGGTATAAATGGAGCTCTGTGAGTAAATAACGTCTTTGGATCGTGTTTTTGATATCTTGAATTACAGCTCCTGTCGGGGATGTTATCACTCCGATTTTTTTAGGAAATTTAGGTATTTCTTTTTTTCTTATCTGCGCAAAGTATCCTTTAGCCTCAAGTTCTTTTTTCAAAGCTTCAAATTTTAGATAAAGATCTCCAACACCATCAAGTTGCATTGTTGATACCCTGATGCTATATGTTCCTCTTGGCTCGTAAACACTTATCTTTCCGCTAATAAGAACTTGATCTCCTTGTTTTGGAGTGAAGTTTAACTTTTGTGCATCTTGGTAAAACATTAAAGCATTTATTTGCGCATCTTGATCTTTAATCGTAAAATACAAATGACCTCGACTATGCGCTACATAATTAGATATTTCACCTTTGATTAATATGGAAAAAAGGTGTTCATCACCTTCTAATTTTGCTTTTATATATTTTGTTAAGGCTGTAACTGTCAAATAGTTTTTCAACTGCATCATCCCTTAATTGATTTTGCGATGTTATCTAAAACCTTATTTGTAAAACGATGTTGTTTTCCATCATCTAAATTTGAGTAAGTTTTGGTTAATTCAATAGCCTCATCAATAATTATTTGCTTAGCTAAATCTGATGATGTCAACTCATAGACCGCTAGACGAATAATAGCCCGGTCTAAATAAGCAAGTCTGTATAAGCTATACTCATATAAATTGTTTTCAATTATTTGATCAATTCCTTCGATTTTTTCGATAATATCTTTATAAGTTTCAGTGCTTTCTTCATTATCAAATGAAGCGGTATAATCAAGCTTGTCACTTTGATACAAGTCATATTGATATAGCGCGTTCATTAGCTCAATTCTTTTTTTTCTTCTTGTTACAATCATATTAGTTACCTCGTTAATATTTTAACATATTTTTAGTTAATTTTAAAATGTAGAACTCATCTTGAGTTTTCGCAAAATTTCAATCAGATATTTTTCTATTTGAATACCTCATAAG
>CAZDCS010000162.1:0-2761 GCA_964504015.1 uncultured Mariniplasma sp.
ATACTTGACATATCGACACTAAGTAGGTATAATTATATAGTAGTAAAGTAAGTGAAAAGAAGAGGTACCCTCTCGCCTGATGGATTAATTCGTAGGCAAACAGTCACGTTCAGTAAAATGACGTTAGTGGGTGCAAATTGTGCCCGCTTTTTTTATGAAAAAACTAAAGAAATTGGAGGTGGACTATATTAAGAATAGTCGAAACAAAAACAAAGATCTTGTAAATGAAAAGATTCCTTTTGGAGATTTATTGGTTATCGATAATGATGGCGAAAAACTAGGAGTTATTTCCAAAGAAAAAGCTTTGGGGATTGCAGCTAAGAAAGAATTAGATCTTGTTGTTGTATCACCAGATTCAAAACCGATGGTTGCGAAATTTATGGATTACTCGAGATATCGCTATGATCAACAAAGAAAAGCGCGAGAATTAAAGAAAAAACAACATGTGGTTGCTCTTAAAGAAATTCGTTTAAGCCCAACAATCGACAAACACGATTTTGATACAAAATTGAAACACGCACTTAAATTTTTAGCTAAAGGTGATAAAGTAAAATTATCGATTCGCTTTTTCGGTAGAATGATCACACACAGCGAGGTCGGCAGACAAGTTATGTATCGCTTTATTACGCAAATCGGCGAAAAGGCAACTGTTGAATCACGTCCTAAAATGGATGGAAGAAGTTTAATTGCAATACTAACACCTAATAAATAAGAAGGAAGGTTACAATCATGCCAAAACAAAAAACACACAGTGGTTTGAAAAAAAGAATTAAAGTTACTGGTACTGGTAAGCTAATGCGTGGTCATGCTTACAAGAATCATCTAGCAGCATCAAAAACAACAAAACAAAATAGACAATTAAGAGGCGAAACAAGCGTGCATCCTAGCGATGCTAAACGTATTAAGTCCCTTATTTCTAACATGTTAAAATAGGAGGACACGAAAAATGCCAAGAGTAAAAAACGGAAGCGTTGCCAGAAATAGACGCAAAAAAATATTGAAATTAGCCAAAGGTTACTTTGGTTCAAGAAGAACCTTATATCGTACAGCTCACGAACAAGTGATGAAGTCATTAAGCTATGCTTATCGTGATCGTAAACAAAGAAAAAGAGAATTTAGAAAGCTTTGGATTACACGTATTAACGCTGCAGCCAAACTTAATGGGATGAAGTATTCTACTTTGATCCATGGTCTATCTTTAGCAACTGTTGCGGTTAACCGCAAAATGTTAGCTGATATTGCTGTATTTCAACCGCAAGATTTCACAGCATATTGCAAATTAGCAAAAGATGCAATAAATGGTGATTTGCAAAAAGTTGAAGTAGCAACTAAGAAAACAGAGGCAAAAGTTGATTATACAAAAATGCTCGTTAAAGAGTTAAAAGCAATTGCGTCTGAAAAAGGCATTGAGAATGCTGATAAGATGCTTAAAGCTGACTTAGTAAAAGCACTTCATAATTAATTAAATTATAAAGAGTGGAAAATCCCGCTCTTTTTTTGTATAATAGAGACTGAGGTACATTTATGAAGAAACGCATTGCATTAGCAGGTTTTCTAACTATTTTGATATTTAGTCTAATACCGGTAGCTATAATTCTGCTTGAATTCAGAATTAAAGGCATTTTTATGGTTTCAGCAATTGTTTCGCTAGTATTTGTCGCTATCTATGTTTTTGGAGGAATCCCTAAACTGATCATTTATTCGATCTATAGTATTATTACGATGCTAGCTTTAATGTTTTTAGAAAAATCATACCATCTTCCTTTTGTGATGGTGGGGACGTTGCTATTTGTCTTAAATCCTTTAGCTAGTCTTGAGTCCTTTTTGGCAAAACGAATAAGTCCTGAGTATGTGTTACCAGTTAACTTTAGTTTGCGAGGTTCATATTGGCCGTTCTTTTCTTATCAAAAGGAAATGAAAAACTTTTATCATCTGCCACAAGCAAAAAAACTTTATACAAAAAAATGGTACTTAAACTTAAGGCAATTAACTACTTTAGTATTATTGTTATTAGGTGTTTTCTTATTTATTCAGAGTGTTAATTTAATTGCAAATTCACTTTATGATTTTGATTGGCATAATTTCTTTATTTTTTATGTTATTGTTGTTGTTTTTCTTTTAGCATATTTTATTTATAAGAAGGGGTTTTTATCAAGCTATAGATTGCTTTCTGTCTCAGTTTTCCCTCCAATTATCTATATGTCTTTAATGTCTGACTTTCCTGTTATAATTAGATTAAGTTTTGCAGGAGGGACACTTATAATTGGTGTTATTGTAGCAACTATTGAGCTGACTAGGTTTTATCGAAGAGTTAGTTATGATAGCTATAGTTACTATGATGTTGAGCAACAAGCACAAGTGTACGCAAATGCGCTTTTTGAACCTTTAGTCTACAATGAAACCTACACTCTTTGTGGTCATTATGAGTTAAATATATCACCTAGAGCATTCGATGAGGAGTTTAATGAAATTTTAGTTTATGCTAATTTCCATAAATTCATTATCACTGCCTACACTTGCAAACCAAAAAGTGTTCACCTCTTTGCCCATTTCCACTATACTAAGACTAATAGAGCAAACAAATTTCAGTTTTATCTAGAACAGAAATTCGAGCATACTGTCAATCTCAAATTACAGAGTGACCCCGACAAGCAACATTATGAAAAAATGTTTTTTCATAATCATAATTATATTGTCACTAGGGCTCAGCATCTTGCTTCACTCTTAAAAGTTTTAGCAATAGAAGGTAAAATAACGATTC
>CAZDCS010000163.1:0-2758 GCA_964504015.1 uncultured Mariniplasma sp.
TTCTTGGCCCAAATAATTAAAGCATATGCTGTAATCAATGCAATTATCATAATCAAAGCCGGAGCAAACCAGCCAATAGCATCTTTTAAAAAGTCGCCAATTTTCGCTATTTCAGTAACGGCCATTAAAATTAACATTACAATTTACCTAATAAATATAAAATGCCGATAACGATTATTGCTGCAGTAATTAAGCCAAACGGCGTGAAGAGAAGTGATGCACCTTTTCTAACATTTTTGTAACTGCGGTGTATTTTAGGTAAAACCATCAAGAATATAATTCCTCCCGCAATCGCTAAATATACTCCTATGTTTTCCATTTTTGATAAAGGATCAATAATTCGATCTAAAATATTATCTCCAGGGATATCCGGCGTTTCTTCTAATTCTCCTAGATTAACAACCATATTAATCTCTGATGTGTCAATTGTATATACTCGGCCATCAGTTTGATATTTGAATTGTATAACGCTTAAAGAACCTTCTCTTATTTCGATTCTATCCTGAAATGGTTTGTTAAAAGTCCCTAGATGCAATTTCCATAAAGTAAAAGTATCTAGATCTAAACCGGCAAAATCGGAATCAGCTTCATGATATCCGCCGGCTATTTCACTTTTCAAAGATGTTGAAGGATTTACTACTTGCTCAATTTCATTGATATCACCAATCCAAAGCATATTTCCATCCATCATTTCTTGGAAACTCAAATACTGTAAATATAATGAGATTGGTGCTCCAACAATCAATATTGGAAGTCCTATAACTGGTATCATAGCTCCAATACCTGTTGCAACTGTAGAAATTGCTGCAGCTTGAATCTTCCAAGAAATATTGCCATCAATTATGATATCATGCTCTAATATTCTATGATGAGATGTCCATTCTCCTTGGCCACCAAAAATCGAGATGTATCTATACTGCATAAAAGTTGTTACAGAAAGCAAATTATCAATGACAAATTCATCAACATAAAAGTAAGCAAAAACATTTTGGGCATCTTCTTGGCGTACGTGCATATAAACATTAAACTGATTAATTGTCGATATTTCGTTGGTTTGAAGATTCCAAATCGTGTAGGGAATAAAAGTTTCTAATCTTTCCCCTGATTGAGTAAACATGCTTTCGGTTCCGTGATTAAATATCACAAAATTAACACCTTCGTGAGTGTAATAAAATACTTCATAATTTTCATTGAAAATGCTCATATCAGTTTCGGCTGAAAAAGTGTAGTGGACAAAATAAACTGTATCATATCTAATTTCCATTTCAATACTATACCCATCAACTACAATATCGACATGGGCTAAAGGCTGTTCATTGAAAATAGATCCTGATGTTGTTGGAAGTTGTGCATAATCATTAGGGTCTGTTGGGTCTAGTATGATTCTATTTTCAATTGTTGTAAATGAATATATAGTGAAAAGATAAACTTGCGTAATATCCCCCCAACTACCACCTGCGTTCATAACAGAAACAACTCTATTTCTTTGGCTGGCCGTTAGATTTTCATTTAAAACAAAAGTAATCGAGTAATGCATACCTTGGTCAATATCAGCTCTCCATCTATTTCCATTTGATAAAAACATTACTTGCGTTACTTGAGGCGCTTCATACACAAAGTGAAAAACAGCAGACCTATGGATTGTTGTTGCATCAGAAAAGACTTCGACCCTCGATGTTATAGCTCCATAACCAGCAACAACAAAGTTATAAAAATTGAAGTCTGAACCATGCGCTTCAGAAGACCAAAAACCCGTATCAATTTCTGCAGTAATCCAATTCGCATTATTTTCAATGCGATTAGAAGTAACAGTAAAAATACCCGCATTTTCTTCTAACTCCCAAGTATTAAAAAGCCTGGTAATGTCTGTTTTGTCTTCTGTTCCTGGTGTTGCATATGTAGTTATTGAAAACGCAAAAAATGAAACAATGAATATAAAGGTTGTTATTAATAGTTTTTTCATAATACTCCAATCTAAAAAACGGAGATAAGGATAAAACCCTACCCCCTTTTAGTTTTTTTATTTTCTTCGTTTTCTTGGTTTGCTATTAGAAAATACGATAGCACCAAGAAGCAATACTGCACCACCAACAATTAGCATTGTTTGGTGTTTTTGAATAAATGTTTCATCTTCAACAACAACAACTGTTTCATCATCACTTACTGCTACAACTTCAATACTAACATTATGGATATCTTCATCCCCACTTGGAGAAGTGCTTCTAAATGAAAGCATATAAATACCCGGGATATGCTCATTACCTGTGTATTCATTTAATAGTGTAGTAAAAGTAACTCCACCCGTGCCAGCTACTGTGATTTGTCCAGTAGCAATTAAAATATCAATAACATCTTGTTGCGTTAAAAGAACCATTTCAGAAACACTAATGAAAAAGTTATTTCTAACAAAGAAAATAGGTGGTAAATCATCTCTAACTTCTACTGTTACAGTATGAAAAGCAATGTTTCCTGCATTATCAGAAACCTTTAATTCAATAGTATAAGTGCCTACTATATTACCGTTGCCTGTGAAATTATCAGATACAACAACTATCGAAGATGTTAGATTGCCATCTATTTCATCATTAGCTGTTATTTGAGCTAAAATATCTGAAAGAAGTAAAGTTGCTGTTGAGGGTTTCGTAATTAGTTCAGAACCACTAAAAACCGGAACCACATTATCGATTACATTAATAATTTTTGTTTTAAATCCAACATTACCAAACATATCTTCTGCTCTAAAAACAATTTGATAAAC
>CAZDCS010000164.1:0-2747 GCA_964504015.1 uncultured Mariniplasma sp.
CAAATTAAGGCAGTTATGCCTTTTTATGCAAATTTCGAAAGGCTTGTTTTACAGCTAAAATACAATGAAGAAGTATTTGTTTATGACGATTGAGTAGATTTTAGGGGAATTAGACAAAAATCAACGGCCCCTAATTAGCATAAATTAAATAGTGAAGGAGAAGGCGGAAATGTTGAAAGTAGAGAACATAACAAAGAATTACTATGATAAGAAAAGAGGGACCATTAGGGCTTTATATAATGTGTCTTTCGAATTGCCCGGAAAAGGATTTTATAGCTTTATCGGAAAAAGTGGTAGTGGAAAATCGACACTTTTAAATATATTAGGAGGGTTGGATCGACCAGATGAAGGGGAGATAACAATTAGAGGTATAAAGTCTAGTGGGTTATCCGAAGCAGAATGGAATTATCATAGGGGGAAAACAATTGGGATTGTTTTTCAAGAGTACAACTTAATTAGAGAGTTAACTGTTTTCGAAAATATTGCTTTAGCATTAGAAATTATGAAGTATGAAAAAGATGTTGTTTCAGCAAAAGTTACTGAAATTTTGGAATCTCTTGAGTTACATGATTGTATTTATAGTAAAGTGTATGATCTTAGTGGTGGGCAAAGACAAAGGGTCGCTATTGCTAGAGCAATAATTAAAGATCCGGATATAATACTTGCTGATGAACCTACCGGAAATTTAGATAGAGAATCTAGTGAAATTGTTTTGAAGTTGTTGAAAGAGTTATCAAAAAACAAACTAGTTATTATGGTTACCCACGACATCGATTTTGCAAAGAAGTATTCAGATACTGTAGTTGAGTTATCAAAAGGAGAAATTATAACTGACATGTCCATTTTTGAAATCTCTGATACACTAACATATACAAAAAGGGATATTAGAAAGATGGGGTTGCCAAATAAGCACGCGTTTAAGATGACTTTCAAGAATTTGTTTCAAAACAAGTTCAGACTGTTTTTCTTGACTATTCTTTTTACAATGGCACTAGTTTTATTCTATTTTAGCATATCAATGATTACTTTTAATTTTGGTAGAGTAACACATGAAACATTTAAAGAAACTGAAATCTCTCAATTTGGGTTTCGTGACCGAAGATGGACTAATAGTGAGTTTTATTCAAACAATCTTAGATTAGAAAGTGAACTAGAAAACTTAAGAAGCAGATTTCAAGATGTTGATATTTTCAAGGTTATTAATGTCAAAATTGATCTGCTAAGAGGAATAGACTCTGATAATATAATGCTAATGCGCAAGGATTCTATTTTTTATTCTCTCACTGTTAATAAACTAGTTATTTATGATGAATTAGCGGAAAACCAACTAAAACTTGGGCGCATAAGTGAGCATGGGAATGAGATTTTAGTAACTGACTATGTGGCATTAATGCTGTTAGAGTCCGGTTTGATAGCTGGGGGAAACATTGAAGATGTACTTAATCAGGAAATTGTTTTCGGTATTCAAGACCGTTATCGTAATGAACCAAGTGATGATTTTCACACTTTTGTGATCGTTGGGATAATTGATACAGACTATGAACGCTTTTTGAATTTAAATTTAGAATATGGCAGCGTTATTAGAGACGAATTTGTGTCTAAGCTTCGCAATCAGTACACAGCTATTTATCTCACACAGAGTAACTTAGAATTTATTAAAAATAGCACTTTTAATATTGAGAGATGGATTAACATTTATAATAATGGTGTAAATTTATTAGTTGCTGAGCAGATTAGGGAGTTTGATAGATTAATTGAATACGATTATAGCACTTTTATGTTTGGTGTAGCCCCAAAAGAGACAAATGAGATTGTTATTTCAGTGTCCACAATGCTAGGTATCAAAAATATGGACTTTGTTGATTTCAGTCAAAATAAACAGTATTACTTAAATTCATGGATAAATAAAGATATTATTCTGAATGATGGGGGGTTTTTGAATAAAGCCGGAGAAGAAAAAGAGTATGTGATCGTTGGTATTTTAGATGATATAACAAATGAAGTTCCGCACTCAATGATGGGTGTATTATATGTTAGTTCAGAGTACTTTTCAAATATATATAATGAACGTATGAACACAGTACCTATGAGTGCCATTGTACATATGACAGATGACTCAAGAGCAATGGTAAGTTTGATAAATGCTCTAGACAAACTATCATACACCCATATATCTTTTTATAGTATGCACCTTTATGATATGTATGAAATGGTAGAGTATATGAGGGCTATACTTTTTTTCATTGCCATGTTTGTCTCCTTTTTTGTGGGACTACTTATGTATTCTTACTTTTCCAATTCGATAAATGACAAAAAACAACAAATAGGTATTTTAAGATCTATGGGATTAACAGGTCGTGATTGTATGAAAATATTTACTGCCGAGGGGATGACGATTGTCGCTATTGTCAACATTCTAACACTTGTATCTACTATTATAATTATTGGCTTCATACAAAATGTTATTAAAACTGATTTTCAATCAAACATAATCTTGTTTCAGCTAACTGTTTTTGGAGTGTGGTCTGTTTTAATGTTCTCAATTATTGTTACTATTGCTTCTTCATATATCTCTTTGAGGAAGATTGTAAAACTAAACCCTATTGAGAGCATAAAATAGTGATTCAAGAGCCATTTGATCTTTTTCGAAATGATGCTAAAGATAAGTGATGATTTTACGCAAATTCATAATCTTTAAGCACAAAAGAATGCAACTTCATCATGTCAACTAGTGAAACTTAGTATTC
>CAZDCS010000165.1:0-2736 GCA_964504015.1 uncultured Mariniplasma sp.
ACGCCGCATTTAGATTAAAACTCATCACATTTTGTTTTAGTTTTAGCTTTGCTTGAACAAAGTTAGCGGTAGTTGGTGTTAATTGATCACTTGTTACGGTCGCTACAATAATTAAATCAATTTTAGAAGTGTCATAATTAACGTAGTTAACTGCATCTAGCGCCGCCTTGTAGGCTAGATCACTTGTTGACTCATCAACAGCCTTATGCCTTGTTTTAATACCCGTTCTTGAAGTAATCCATTCATCTGTTGTATCAACTAACTTTTCAAAGTATTCATTTGTTATAATTGCTGGTGGAATATATTTCCCACTAGAGATTATTCTGATTTTCGGTTCATTTGTTTTCATTAGCCACTCCTTTTTCAAGATAGATCCCGATTTTCCGGTATTTTTGATATCTGTTTGACAATAATTTTTCATTAGATAGATTTTTTAATCTTTTCATTACTCTACTTAATTCTTGTTTTAATATTTTTATGCCAAATCCTGGTTCAATATGCAGTCCCTTATTTTCATTAACAATAAAATCAATCACTTTTAATTTCTTTAAATCAGTAGCTGTCAATTTCATTATGCTCGCTGCATAATCCGCTTTTGTGCTGTCTTTATAAACAATTGAAGCAAACCCTTCTGGTGATAAAACAGCATAAATGCTGTTTTCAAACATCATTATATAATCTCCAACCCCAATCGCTAGTGCTCCTCCTGAACCCCCTTCGCTTAAAACAACTACAATAATTGGTGTTTTAAGTGAAATCATATTAATCAGATTGTTAGCTATTGCTTGAGCTTGTCCGCGTTGTTCAGCTTCAATTCCAGGGTAGGCTCCTGGTGTATCAATAATGCATAAAATAGGACGCCTAAATTTTTCGGCTTGTTTCATTAAACGTAATGCCTTGCGATACCCCTCTGGGTGAGGCATCCCAAAATTGCGTTTAATCTTATCGGTTGTATCAACACCTTTTTCTTGGGCAATAACCGTTATAGCTTGCCCATTGAAAGTAGCAATACCACCAATTATCGCTTTATCATCACCAAAAGTGCGGTCACCATGAAGTTCAATAAAATCAGGCATTAACTCTTTAATAATATATCTAGCAGTAGGCCTTTTAGGATGTCTTGCTAATTTCACTTTTTCCCAGGCAATGTTTTTTTCGCTCATGATTTCGCCTCAATGTGTAGTTTTAATAATCTAAATAGAGTTTTTCTCATATCATTTCTGTCAACAATCATATCAACTTGACCGTGTTCTAATGCAAAAACATCTGTTTGAAAGCCCTTAGGGAGATCTTGTTTTATTGTTTGTTTAATTACTCTTGCTCCAGCAAACCCAATTAAAGATGATTTTTCAGCGATATTGATATCTCCTAGGGAAGAAAAACTAGCGGCCACGCCTCCTGTTGTTGGATTTGTTAAAATACTAATATAGAGCAGTCTTTGTTCGTTAAAATAATGAAGAGCGGCACTGGTTTTAGCCATTTGCATTAAAGATAGTATTCCTTCTTGCATTCTTGCGCCACCAGACGCTGAAAAAATAATCAAGGGTAGCTTTTCATTAGTCGCAAATTCAACAAGTCTCGTCACCTTTTCTCCAACCGCACTCCCCATTGAGCCCATCATAAAGTTACTATCTAGAATACCGATTGCACAATCAATTCCAACTATTTTTGCTCTACCACTTAAAAAAGCTTCATTAAGACGCGAAAGTTCCGCTCCTTTAATAATCTTTTTTTCATAATCAGGCATCCTAAGTGGGTTTGTTGAGGTTATATGTGCATTGATTTCTTGAAATGATCCATGATCAATCGTATAATCAAGACGCTTAAAAGAACCTATTTTAAAATGGTAATCACAAAATGGACAAATATGCTTGCTCTTGGTTAATGAGTTTTCATAAATTGCAGCTCCACATTTATCACACTTTACAAATAACCCACTAGGAATGTCAATTGGTTTATATTTCGTTGTTTTTCTGCGAACACTTTGCTTAAATTTATTAAGTCTTGAACGACGCTCATCTAGAAAATCACTCATTTCTTTGTGCCTCCACTAAACGGTTAAACCGTGTAATAAAACCAGTGTCATAATTTCCTTTAATAAAATCAGGGTTATGCATAATCAAATACTGATACTCAATATTTGTTTTAATTCCTTCAACAACAAATTGTTCTAAAGCAACACGCATTTTCTTAATAGCCTCTAGTCTTGTTGGTGCATAAACAATTAATTTAGCCATTAATGAATCATAGAATGGCGGAATAATATAGCCAGGGTAGAGATGGGTATCAACTCTAACTCCCATCCCTCCTGGAATAACAATCTTTTTAATGTTTCCTGGGGATGGAGCGAAACTATTAAGTGCATCATTTGCGATAATCCGGCATTCAATTGAATGCCCTTTTATCGAAACATCTCTTTGCTTATATGAAAGCGTGCTTCCATAAGCTATTTTAATTTGTTCTTTTATTAAATCAATACCCGTAACAGCTTCTGTAACAGGGTGTTCAACTTGAATTCGTGTATTCATTTCAATAAAATAATAATTGCCCTTTAGATCCACTAAAAACTCAACAGTACCAGCATTAACATAATTAATTGCCTTTGCGAGTTTTACCGCTGCATCCGTCATTGCCTTACGCGTGGCGGCGTCCATCCCGGGAGCCGGGGCTTCCTCGATGACTTTCTGACGGCGGCGTTGCAAGGAGCAGTCCCGCTCATACATGTGCACGACATTT
>CAZDCS010000166.1:0-2706 GCA_964504015.1 uncultured Mariniplasma sp.
CTTGGCGAATTAAACGATCTTGAGGTGCTCATTCTAAAATCTCAAACATTGCATCATGGGCAACCTGAGTATAGTGAGTTTTGGGAAGCTCATGAGAGTGTCCTAACTCCACCATTAGCCCACATGAGATCTACACAAGAAGAAATTGATAAACACACTATTTATCAAACACACAAGTTGCATTTAGTCAATTTGGGTTTATTCAAGGCAAGATTCAAAAAACCGAAACAGGGTGAGTTACCTGAATTCGATGATAAAACGGGAATGATTAAGACTCAGGGCTACGACATTACAGGTTTGGGGCGGCTATTACTAAGAAGTATTGATCAAGGTGGCGATATTTAGAGCTAACAAATAGCTCCAGCGGACAATTTAAAGCGTCACTTGTTTTGCTGTCGCAAAAACGTGCCACTTTAAATTGCCGCTGAGCTAGGTCGTTAGGCGTAAAAAATAAAGGATTTCTGGAATGATGCTGGTAGCGATCAATCCTTGTTTGGGCGTGGACTCGTTGTATCAGCTATATACAAGATGAAAGATAATGTGATAAACCCTCATGCTATAAGTGACACAAAAAAATCAGATAAATAACTCAGTGGAGGCTATATGACAGACAAAGACATTGCCCCTAACAAACTTTCCTTAGAAAATATTTACAAATCACATCATGAAAAAGGGAAAAGGTATGGATATTTGTATTGTCATGGTGAAAGAGGTCTCTACCTATCAGAATGGATAGGGAAGGGAAAAGTCATTCTAGACTTAGGGTGTAGAGATGGGGAATTAACAAAATATTTCGTGAAAGGCAATAAAGTAACTGGGGTCGATATTGATAGAAAGGCTTTGGATATAGCAAAAGATAAATATGGTATCGAAACTTCATGGCTTGATTTAAATGCCGAGTTTTATTTTGAAAAGGAATCTTTTGATGTAGTAGTAGCTTGTGAAATAGTAGAACATATTTTCCGCGCCCTGGATGAAAAATAAAAAATTGATTTTCTTAGGCGCTGCTACAACATGATTTTAGTAATCATTAATTGCCATGAAAATCGGTGTTTAAGTAAAAAATGCTAATTCATGTGCCTATGCATTTTCAACATCCTGAAAATCATAATGCAATAAAATCAACTGCTTAGCTCATCTTTTGTGCTAAAATATGCCTATGACTGTCGAAGGTGGGCTGCTCACAGCTCCGCTTAAATGATTGGTTGGGCAATTACCCCTTAAGTTATTGAAGTGCCTACTTTGCCTTATAAATAAACTTCTCTAATTAGATGAAAAAAGCAGTTGAACCCACTTAAGAAACCTCGCCAAATTTCTGCTATCCGTTGCAAGCAATAAAGTGAGTATTACGATAAATACTGTCAGTACGTTCATCCGTTTTTGCAATTTTAAGTTATCGATTATGCCAAAACTGCTCAGCTTATCTCGTGAATATGACAAGATTGATTCTTTTTCAAGAGCTTGCTCGTTAAGAAAGCCTTTTACATTGAAATAGCGTTCATCGAGACTGTTCACAAAACATCTAATGAAAAAACTGTCATTAAAATAGTAATCACTATCATAACTTGGTTCAGTTATAGATGAACCCTCCACAAACCCCTTAAATAAAGACAACTGTTTTTCTATTAAAAGTATTTCCTTTTTTATGTCCATTTCTAAATCGTTAAATGCTCCAACATATTTTATGATATCCCAATGTAAGTTGATGAAATCTTTCTGAGTAGTTTTCTCAGCTAAAAGTGCCATCTTAAAATTTGTGATATCATTTTTTTTAGTTCCTCGTACCTAATTTTTAGCCAATAGTAACATGCAATTTGCTTTACCAAGTAGTCAATAAAAACTGGGAGATGGATATTACCGTCTCCTCCTCGATACTTTTTTGTATCGATGAAAACAACACCATCCCAGGGATACTCAGAGAATCCAATAGGTGATAAAACATAATCATCTATAATTGTCCAAGCTGTTGGATGTGAGAACTGTTTCACAAACGCACCAATCTTTTTCTCAAATTCTTGCGGAGTATCCCCGAAAGGATTAGAATCATAAGGGGATAGATAGATCAACAGAGGTGCTCTTGGTGCACCATAATATTCAGAAAATGAAAAAATGCTTTTAGCATTACGAAATATACTTGAATACGCTGACTTTACAACCAATTCATTTTGTATTTTTTTTATAGCTTTAAAAAAATTCTTTCCAGTTGTTGGGATAAGAGTATTTGTCACTGTACTTTTTTTGAGATTTGCAAAAGAAGTTAGAACATTATTAAAAAGGAATGAGTTAAGATGATAGGATATGTTTCTAAAATTATCTGTTTCTTTTAGGTCTTTTGTTGGTACGCCACGGGAACTACAACATTGAGAGCGTCTGTTATAAAAAGATAAATTCTTGCATGAAGCTTCTTGCCCTTCTGAATACCAGTCTAAATTTGGTTCCTTTTCAAAAATATCAATCGATAATAACCAAAATGAGAAATCATTTATCGAGATGCCCATATGTCGTCCTAAATTATAGATTTATTACTGCCCATCGACCAAGCTCACTTGCCGTTTTTGAGCGCAGCGAAAAAACGATCAAGTGCAGCACTTTGTTAGATATTTTATTCTATATCTTTTAATATCGCTTTGGTCGTTTCTTTAAGTAATAGGATTTTATTCTTACATATTTCATAAATAGCTTCAGCGTTAATATCAATGTAATGAT
>CAZDCS010000167.1:0-2704 GCA_964504015.1 uncultured Mariniplasma sp.
GTATGGACGAAAAGACAAGTAAGATTGCACAGGTTATTTAGGAACAAGCCCTAAGCTGAGAAGGTATTTTGGAGATGAAGGACAAAAGATAGAGGATGAAGAAAAGCAAAGTAGGGAAGATAATTTAAGGAAATAATTACAAGCATAATAACGGGAAAGACTTGGAAGTTAAAAAGGAATTTGTCAAAAGATTATCTTAAAAGGTAAGACTGTTACAAAGAAAGATAGCTGAAATACTCGAAATAGAGAGGGGAGGCGTACAAAGATAAAGGCAGAGGATGTAATGGAAATAGATCCAAAAAAGAACCGTCCCCAGTGACATAAGTTTTAGAAGAACAAATGGATGAGATTAAAGCTGAGTTTGTTTCTCAAGATGATTATGACGAGGGGGCAAACGAAGACGATCACGAACAAGGAGGTATTACTCGTTCTCAAGCTAGGGAAAAGACTATTGAAGTTATCCAAAGCAAATTTCCGGATTATTTAGTTGATAAAGCTTCCAGGAAAGAAGGAAGCGGAATAAAGGTGAACAAGCCAGATGCAAAAAGACCTCTCATAATTAAGTTTTATCATAGTAAAAGTTTTGAACATCGCTCTGGTGGTTTTGAGCATGGCTGGCATGTCGTTAGGCTGCATAATGTAATAGCAACCATTATCGATCTGTGTATCTTCTCATATGTCGATTCTAATGCCAATTGGAGCTTTTTTATTTATGAACCGGATGAAATAGGGATGTATTATGATGAAAATCGTTCAAGTGATAATGATATTTTGCATCTCTATTTTGTTGTGAAAGATGGAAAGGGCACTGAAGTGCGTGAAAAGACCATAGATGTTACCGATCATTTGAATAATTGGAATATGCTTAAATAAAGGGGGAGGTACTTATGAGATTTTAAATGCGTGTATGCTTCAAGTTTATAAAATTATGGAGTGAGAAAAAAGAATTTGCTGTGAAAATGGTCAATAGGTTTTTAACCGTGGTAAAAGTTTTTACCCAATACAATTAATAGGAGATAATAAGGAGAGGTTATGACCTTATGAGAATTTACTACCCGGCACAATCTAGCTTTCTAAAAGGTTGTGAAGATGCTATCCGTCAAAATAAGGAATTACTAGCTGCTGGAACTTCCATTTGTGTTAAGTTTTCACCGCAGGGTTACAATGATAAAATACGAGTAAATATCGAAAAAACAAATGCTGTTTCTTTTTGGGCAGAATGGGAGAACCCTGATTCAACCAGATTCCCTGCTAGAATAAAAGCTGCAGCATATGCGTTGTTTAGGCAAGGTTGGTTTGGAGAATTCATGATATCTCACGATACAGGGACATTAACGATTCAATATTTAGATCATTCAATTAAATTTTCTCATAATGATTCACAAATTCCTAGAACCTTTGAAAGACAAAGAAAGGAGAGACGAAATTATAAATCCAGCTATATAAGTGTCTCAAAACCAACAGGACATAACTTAGAAAAAGATGTTAATAAATGTATATCGGTAGCCAAAACACTTTATGAGCGGTTTAATGAATCTGAGGTGGGGATATTTGGTCAAACAGATATGCCTGAAGAGATCTTACCCAAAAGCATCAATAAAGGTTCTTATGAGCATTTGATGTTTATAACATTAACAGTAGCAATAGATTATCAAAGAGATGCCTCGGAATTATGGAAAGCTAGTAGACTTACAATTAACGATAAAGATACTCGTTGGATTTTTTTGCCCAAAGAAGTTCTCAAAAAATCAGAAAATGAATTAATTGATGCTATGCAGAAATATAGGTTGTCCGGGAAGCCTGTAAAAGATGCGCTGAAAATATGGAAACCTGTTTCTGAATCATTTTATAACTTCTTTAACTCAGATCCAAGAAATTTATTGAAAGAAAGCAATTATAATGCTCCAAAACTGTTTGAACTGATGACATCAAAATATAAGTCGAGTTTCCCTTATTTATCTGGGAAAAAGATACTTCCATTATGGATTAGGATGATGCATGAGGTAGTTGGGATTGAGTTGAAGGGCATCGAGAAAACACCAATTCCTGTAGATATTCATGTAGCAAGAGCAACATTTTGTATTGGCGGATTAAAAGGAAAATACAGAGGAAATATCCAAGAAATCTTCAATGAAATTGACAACGTATGGAAAGATGCCTGTGATTCTCTTCCTTATTATCGCTTGCAGTTAGATGAACCGCTTTGGCGTTTAAGTAAACACGGATGCACTAATAGACACGAACATTATTGTAATAGCTCAAAAAATTGTCCTGTTTCACAATATTGTATCTCAGGAAAAGTATATGTTTCTGCCAATAAAGTGGAAATTGATACCTATAAAAATAGAATAAGTAAAGGAGGTTTCGTAATGGAAAAATTAGTAATTGTTCAATGCGGACAAAAGAAAATTTGGGATAACAATCCAAACTTGGGACCTACGGAGGCAAGCAAAGCATATATTAGCCAATATTTTAAATTTAATAGAGAGTATGCTGAAAAATTTGGAGATAATTGGCTAATTCTCTCAGCAAAATATGGTTTTATTGACCCAGACCAAAAAATTGACACTTATAATGTTTCGTTTAAAAAGAGATCGTCATATCAAATTTCTGATAATGAATTAATAAGTCAAGTTAACTCAAAAAAGTTGGGAGAATATGATACAGTGGTGGTACTTGGTGGCGAAGAGTATTACCAAAAGGT
>CAZDCS010000168.1:0-2704 GCA_964504015.1 uncultured Mariniplasma sp.
GTCATTTTTGACAGACCCTCTTTTACATTTCTCTATAACATATTTTTGTAGAATGAAATTGTTGAAATCACTCAGGTAATAATTGTTAAAATCAACTTTCAAGTGGTTATCTATTGTGTTCATGTAATTCGCATATGTTGATTCTTTGATGAATTGTTTATGCTCTTCAATCCATTCATTTACAAACTTAGTGTATCTAATATTTTCATTTATCATATACTTGCCTCCAGTATTAAGATGAAAACATTATAACTCATTGTAGAATAGAGTGATGAAGTGAACTGCTTGAGGGCTTCTAGTTTTAGATTCATGAATCTAATTTTATTATCTACTACTTGTAATTTATAACCGAGTCTCTTTTGTTGCTTTAGATTAGGCAGAGTTATTTTACAACTAATCACATCTTCCTTGCTTATTGTTGGATAAGTCCCTCCTGTTGATAACTTTTCCATTCTATCAAAGAATTTCGGTCTGTTTATTGACTGAAATAAAAATTCTGAATCTACTTTACTTGTATCCGCATATAGCGGGACCAATGCAGAACTTATCATTATGTTTTCTTCAAGTCTTGTAATTGCTCCTCTTGATGGCCTAACAGTTGAAACTAAAATCGCGCCACTTTCGGCCTTTTTCGCCCCTTTTACAGGCAACTTAGCAGACAAATAATACATTTTCGTTTTGATGTCTATCCCTGATATCTCGAGATACTTAGTTTTATTACAATTATTAAAATTAGTATTTTTTAAGATCAGTTTTTTAATAGCTGTTTCATTTCCATCTAAAATTTCAAACATATAATTTGCGAATCCTTTTTTAAATAACTTGAGGTTTCTTAATTTCTCCTCTAATTTAGATATTTTTAAATCTATGTTATCAAAGAAATCAACAATTTTATCTTGCTCATCCAATCCAGGAATTGAAATTTCACCACTCAAAATATAGTTCGCATCAGCAGTTATATATCTGTCCCCAACGAGCACATATTTTTTAAGAAAATTATTAGTTCTATTATTGTAACTAAAATACTTGTCTAGATACGCAGAATTCACATGTTCATATGTATCAAATGTAAAATATAATGTCGATAATAATCCGTCCCTGCACCTGTTTGCTTTGAACAATCCATATGGATACCTAGAACTTATGCTTTTCCCATAAACAAAGTCATTTAACTTTGTTTTTGTATAGTTTAAGTGATTTACTTTACTGTATGTATCTCCAGATATTGATTTTCTATCTACAATACCTTGAGTTGAAGATAAAGATAATATGTCATTAATGCCAAATTCTTCATCCTTATTATTTTTTGAGACTCTAAACATTATTTTGCCCAGTCTTTGCTTGTTATATTCTTTAGCAAAACCTAGAAACCTTAAGGTAGGTTCATTCCTCAAGTGTTGTACTTAATGTTTTATAAATATCGTAATATGCTAAGCATAGAACCCTGACATGGCGATCAAACAACAAACTCCTTTTCGATTCTTTCCTTGGATTTTAGATAAGTTCTAAACTTATTTTTTTGTGCTATACTATAGTTAAGAAAACATTACTAAAAGGAGCCTAATATGAATCAAATTAAGTGCCCACAATGCGGTAAAGAATTTACAATTGATGAATCTAGCTACCTAGATATTGTTAGTCAAATCAAAAACAAGGAATTCCAACAAGAAGTCCAAGAAAAAATAAAACATCTTGAAATTCAAAACAAGCAAGATTTGATTATAGAAACATCCAAAGTAAAAAACAGTTATACAGAGCAGCTTGCAAAATCTGAAAAAGAACTCTATGAGCTAAAAAAGAAATTAGAAACAAGCGATCAAGCTAAAAAACTAGAAGTTCTTGATGCTTCAGCGAAGCTGAAAGAAGAAATAAACGCAAGAGACTTAGAACTATCAAAACTAAAAGCCAAACTTGAATTAGTAGCAAAAGAAAAAACCATTGAAAAACAAAAAATTATTGCCCAAAGTGATAAGGAACTTCTTATTCTAAAAAACCAAATCGAACTAGAAAAAACACAAAGCGAATTAGAAAAAAACTCACTTAAAAAAAACTATGAATCACAACTAACAATGAAAGAAGAAGAACTTGCTACTTATAAAGATTTTAAAGCTAAACTATCAACAAAGATGATAGGAGAATCTTTAGAACAACACTGTGAAGATGAATTTAACCGCATTAGAGCAACCGCATTTCCTAAAGCCACATTTGCTAAAGACAATGATGCAAGAAGTGGTTCAAAAGGAGATTATATTTACCGAGAACTAGATGAGTTTGGTAATGAGATTATCTCAATAATGTTTGAAATGAAAAATCAAAGTGATACTACAGCTACAAAAAAGAGAAATAAAGACTTTTTTAAAGAGCTAGATAAAGACCGAAATGAAAAAAAATGCGAGTATGCAATACTTGTATCACTATTAGAAAGTGATAGTGACTTATATAATAATGGTATTGTTGATGTATCTTATGAGTATCCGAAAATGTTTGTCATAAGACCACAGTTTTTCATCCCCATCATTTCGCTATTGCGAAATGCAGCATTAAATGCACTAGAATATAAACAAGAAGTTGCCTTGATGAAAAAACAAACGACAGATATAACGAATTTCGAAGATGACTTAAGGTCCTTTAAAGAAGGGTTTGCACGAAATTATGACTTAGCTAGTCGAAAGTTTAATACAGCAATCGAAGAAATTGATAAAAC
>CAZDCS010000169.1:0-2689 GCA_964504015.1 uncultured Mariniplasma sp.
ATCGAACTTAATGTCAAAAGAATTAAAAGTGAACATTTAACAAGAATTACCAACAGACTATAAAATCTCTATTCACTACAAATGAAAAACCAACCAAATGGCTTAGTTAGGCTGTTTGTTTGGTTTTTATCTTTTTGAAGTGATAAAGTCGGGTTGTAGCATAAAAATGCCTGTTTAGTCGGATTGCGTTTTCAAAATCTCTCTTTTTAAGCAAAAAAAAAGTTCGCTATGAACTTTCTTCTGTTGCTTTAATGTCTTTACGCCCTGATGATGAAAGATAACTAATTCTTTCGGCTATTACTTCAAGCATATTTAGTTTTCTATCTTCAGGTAGGTCATACTTCCAACTTTGAATTCGCGCCTTTACGGCTATCATAACACCTTTTTTACAATAAGACTCAATCGCTGTTGCTAGTCCTTCCCAAACAGTGATTTTAATGAAGTCGGTATCATATGTCCCTTCAAGGTTTTTGAATGCTCTTTGGACAGCAATCGTAATATCACTTACTTTGCGGCCGTCTTTTAGAATTTTAGTTTCGGTCATGAGTTAGACGCCCAATGACAATTAGTTGATTTAACATAAATGCTCCTTTTTTTATTTAAGTATAAACTGCTTTTACAAGGATTACTAATTGCCAATTTCGCTTTAATTCTCCTATTTGAACTGTTTTTTTTCTCTTTTGCTCGTTTTCAGCACATTCCCCAGTTATCTCCAAAGTCTTGCTTATCAATATATAAAAAAAGACCTGATTAGGCCTTTTTGTAAATTAGTGTTGCAATTTGATTTTTTTTAATGCGCTGGTACGCATCTAAAATATCCTCATAACTTATATTAGCCAAATGCTCCATACTATCAAATAAGGAAAGACCTTGATGATAATACTTACCATAATAATAAGCTTTAATTTCGATATTATTCAACTCATAAATAAAGTTTCCGACAAAGACTTTTTTAACTCTTTTAAATTCTGCTTCATCTAAATAAGACTCCCCTTCATTAACCAGTAGATCTATTAGGGTCTTTTTCAACTTTCTAACCTTTTTTGTTTCAGCATAAAGCATGATATATGAGGCTCCTTTTTCATGGTTAACATTCATAAAAAAGCTTTGATTAATCAATTTTTGCTCCATTAGTGCTTCATAACTCTTTGATGAGGGGCCAAGTAACATACTTAGCAAAATTGCTAGTGATAATTCAGACTTTAGCTTATCTTTTTTAGCAATCTTTTTAGGGTTTAGCTTTATCCCCATCATCATTTTATCAATTCCAATTGGTTTTGTTAAAACTTTGTTTTTTTCAACTAAATGAACTGGTTCCTTAGCTAAAATTGTAACGGGCTTTTGATGCTTAACTGGGTTAGTTCTATCATAGTCTTTAAAAAATGACTTAATTGCCGCTAGATCAATTTTTCCAGCGATAACAACTAAACGATTGCTCGGGTTATAAAAAGCATTATAGACATCATCTAACACCTTAACATCAATCTTGTTTATTGATTCAATCGTACCTAAGACATCATGCTTAACTGCATGTTTGTGATACATCATCTCTAATAATCTAGTTTCCATTTCTGAGTGAGGATCATCTAGATACATTTTTATTTCTTGTTCAACAATGTTTTTTTCATGATTAACATTTTCTTTTGTGAAATAGGTATTATCAAGCATATTAAACAAATGGGTGAGGGTTTTAATAACATTGCTAGTCGCTGAAAATAAATATGATGTTTGATTATAGGAAGTTGCTGCATTAGCATCAGCACCTAGCTTAGAAAAATAGGCAAAAGCATCTCCTTCTGGCATCGCAAATATTTTGTGTTCAAAAAAATGTGCTGTCCCGTAAGGTGATTGATACTGTTTATCTCCTAGTTTATACTCAAGGTCAATTGCACCATAAGGTAGACTAACTTCGACATAAGTTAAAAAGGAAGGGTCATCTTTTGGTAATATATGCACTTGCATTCCGTTTTTTAATTTAATAATATAGATGCTTTCGTTAAAGCGTTCATAAGTTTTTTTAATCATTTGCGCCTCCATGAAGAATATAGATCGTATCTAGTTCTAGCTTTAACGCAACAGCATTAACATCTTTAACACTCACTTTGTTGATTTGTAAAAGCTTTTGGTCAATCGTTTGCTTATCATTTAACAATTCATTGTAAAAAGCTCTATTTGTTAAGACAGATTGGTTATCGAGGCTGCTTTTCAACTGATGAATATAAAAAGCTTTAGCATTACTTAACTCCTGTTCTAAAATCCCATCTTTGATCAAATGAGCCACTAATTTCTTAATAGCTGCTAAAGCGTAGTCCTTTTGTTTAGCATCAACGCCACTACTAACAACAAGCACACCTCTAAACTGGTCATAGCTCGATGAAACATCGTAACAAAGGCCTTCTTGTTCTCTTATTACTTTAAAGAGTCTGCTTTCAGCATATCCTCCTAAAATAGTATTAAATAAGACTGTAGCTTGAAATAAATCATCATTTCTAAAAACGGCTAGTTTAAAACCAAATTTTAGCATCGCTTGTTTCATATCAGCTTTTTCATTAATAATCGTTAACGCTCTACTCTTTTTCGGATTTTTAATAAATTTTGCTGTTTTTAATTCCTTATAGCTTAAGTTTTTTTCAATTTTAGTTTGGTCTTCTTCTGATAAATGTCCATTAACAACAACACTTCGCTGATT
>CAZDCS010000170.1:0-2674 GCA_964504015.1 uncultured Mariniplasma sp.
CCTAAATATCTCATTTTAAATTTTCATGCTTCAGCACTGTGTAAATTTCATCGAGTTTGCAATAAAAAAATGCTTTAGTTAATAGTTCAAAAGTGTTTTATCAAGCATAGGTAAATAGTTTATTGGTTGACTGCAAAGCAAGATATAGTTTTTATCATTTAATAAATTCAACCTTTAGCACACTCCTTATAATCATTAAGCAACAATGACATTTCAAAGCAGCGACCAAATAAACAAAGATCACTGCTTTGTGTTTGAAACAATATTTTTACAATCAACGTTTTATATTGCCAAAAACTTGAGTTTTTTAATTTTCAAAACCCATATTTTCCGCATCTTGCTGTAGTTTCCAGAATCTACTATATAGACCGTTATTCCCGACTAAGTCCTCATGCCTACCTTTTTCGGCTATTTCCCCATTTTCCATTACAATAATCTGGTCAGCACTTACAACAGTTTTTAATCGGTGTGCAATCATAATAACTGTGCACCCTTGTGCCGCCTGTTCCAATGCTTGTTGTATCATTCTTTCGTTATCTGCATCAAGGGCGGCAGTTGGTTCATCAAGAAGGAGTATGGGTGCATCTTTTAATAATGCCCTAGCTATTGAAATACGCTGTTTTTCCCCGCCGGAGAGTGTTGACCCCCCTTCTCCTATAGTAGTATCATATCCTTTTGGCAACTTCATAATAAAGTCGTGGCAGCAAGCACGTTTGCAAGCATCTTGCAATTGTTCATCACTTATACCTTCCTTACCGAAAAGAATATTATTTCTAACAGTATCCTTAAACAAATAAGTTGATTGCATAACCATTGAAATATTTTTGAACAAACTATCTGGTGTGATGCTTCTTACATCATTACCATCAAGTAAAATTTCACCTTTTTCTATATCCCAAAATCTTGCCATTAGACGTATAATGGTTGATTTCCCGCTACCAGATGGACCTACAAGTGCTGTGATTTTATTTTTTGGTATATTAAAACTTAAATCCTTTAATACGTCTTTTCCGTTATTATAAGAAAAGGTTACGTTGCTAAATGTAAATGAGGATGCTTTTTCGATAATTTTTGTCCCTTGTTGAGAAGGTGTTGTCATCACGCTATCTAGCCTTTTAGGCGCACTTATATTTATTTTTAGATGCAAGATACTCATAATTGCAGTAACCAATGGCGTTGTTAGTTTCGTGGACATAATTAACAAGCCAATAAATGTTAGCACATCTAATTTCCCGTCCATAAGCAAATATAGCCCTGTCATAACTGCAAGAGGCACAGCAAACTTGATAATCGTAGCTCCTAAAGATGTTAAACTACCTGGGATACTTTCAAGTCGTAAGCTAACCTTCATTAATCTATGGTAAGCATCTTTTAATCTTTTGAAACTGCTACCTGTTTGGTTATAAGATTTTAATACTCTCATGCCTTTAAAATACTCATTTAGTTGTGTTGCCGATTTTACTTTTGCATCCAAGACTTGGTTGTGATACTTTTTTGCCAGTTTACTTGCAAAATACATAACAAACAATGAAAGAGGAAAAGCACCGTAAATTGCAAGCATCATTGGAAAGTTGTATATACCAAATGATATTCCTCCAAGCAGCAATAAAAACCCCATACTGAAAATATTAGGAATAACTGCCGCAACCAAGTCTTCTATCATTTTAAAATCATTGCTAAAAGAAGATATAAACTCTCCAGACTCCTTAGATGAATAAAAACCTAATGGTAGCTTCTTCATTTTGTCGATATAGTTCAAACGGTTCTCTGTATTTCTTTTATAAAATTGAACATACATTCCACTGTATGAAAAGACTTCAACCAATAGTTGTATGAACATGAACACAAAGGCAACAACTGATAGAGCGATTAGGGCATTATCATTAAGAATATATGGAGGGTAGAAAACCGCACCCAAAATAAACACCGCAATAAATGCACATATCCCGGGTATAAGACTGACAATATTTTGTAAAAACACCCACCCAATAGGGCTTATTAAATCTTTGGGTTTCCTAAAAGATATTATGGATAGATTTTTAAATATTTTATTCATATCATTCTCCTTCTCTTTTTAAAGACCAACTAGAGGAGCTATTTTGGATATTCCAAAGGTGCGTATATAACCCGCTTTTTTGCAATAGCACTTGATGTGTACCTTGTTCCTCTACTTGTCCTTGGTTAATTACGATAATATTATCTGCTTTTATTATTGAATACAGTCGATGTGCAATTATTAGGACAGTCTTGTCTTTAAATAGCTTTCCTATTGCTTTTCTGATAAGCCATTCGTTTTCTGCATCTGCAAAAGCCATTGCTTCATCTAAAATAATAATGGGAGCATCCTTCAAAATTGCCCTAGCTATCGCAATCCTTTGTGATTCTCCTCCAGACAAGGCATGACCGCCATCTCCTAGTTTTGTTTCATATCCATTGGGTAACTGATTAATAAAATCATGACACTGAGCTAATTTTGCCGCATTAATTATTTGCTCATGCGTAAACCCCTTATTCATGTTAAGGTTTTCGTAAACAGTTGTAGAGAAAATATGGGTATCTTGAAAGACGAAGGATATCAAGCACATCAAGTCTTCTGTTTTAATATCTTTAATGTCTATATCACCGATGGTTATTTTTCCTTGATCTACATCCCAAAACCTTGAGACAAGTTGCC
>CAZDCS010000171.1:0-2671 GCA_964504015.1 uncultured Mariniplasma sp.
TAGTTTATATTTGGCAGGGATAACAGGATTTGAACCCGTACTAACGGTTTTGGAGACCGCTGTGCTACCGTTGACACCATATCCCTAGGCGCATAAATAAGTATAGCATAACACCTTTATAAATTGCAATCGAAAACGAAAAAAGATGCTAGAAAGACATTTCATGTCTCATAGCATCTTCTCTAGTAATTATTTTATCTTTTTTCTTCTGGTTTGTTATCTTTGAAAATAGTTTCTACTTCTAAAACTTCTTTTCCTTGTTTTCTGCGAAGATAACGCTTCTCGCGGTAGCGCTCCATGACAAGTTTATGGAAGAATAAAAAATAAGTGATAAAAGCAACTGCTAAAACATAAAGAATCATTGTGCGCCAAACTATCCAATTGTAAGGGCCTAAGTCGCCTCGATCAGTAATCAAATTAAAAGCAGCTATCTCACTATCATTTGGTTGACTATTAGCAAACTGATGGCGCAGACGGTATAGATCAACATCGATTGCAAATGAATCATCTTTATTATGTGCCCCCTCAGCTGTTGGTTTTGCTGTAGATAGAAGTAATGGCATCTCGCTATAAATAAGGTTTCCATCATCATCTTTACTGCCGTTAGAATATTTGACTTCAATGCGGTTGATATTTGCAAAAGTATCTTCACCTATCACTTTTAAATATTTATCAGCATCAAATAAGAAAAGAACAGGGATGTTAAAAAAGGCAAATGGTTGATCAGGGTCATAAAAAATGATGCCTCTATTTGTAAATTCATCCCCGATAAAAAGTGTATCTAAGTCAAGTTCTACACTAATTCTTAGAGCAGGATTGATGAGTTGCTCACCATTATGTGAAACGCGAACATTGTTAACAAAAATCATTAAGCCGTCGTAGTGTTCCTTATTAGCGCTAATTCCAATCGCATAGATGCGAAGAGTGATTTGGTAATCACCTTCATCTTGAATGAATTCATATAATAGAGGTGATTCTCTGTAGTAATCAATGCCCATAAGCGTATTTATTCCGTGAAGATAGGTGCTAGACTCATCTATATAAGGGGCGACATTTTCCTCATAATAGTTTTGCATTTTTGTATAAGTCGCATAACTGTAAACCTGTAGAGATAAAAGCGAGACAATCATTATAAATATAATACGACCAATCCATTTCAACATAAAATCACACCTTTCTAGATTATATTACTAGATTTAAAATAAAATAACAACTAAAACAAAAAAAATACATAATTTCACTTTACAAACAAGAAATATATTGTATAATAATAATTGCGCTATCATATGGCGATTGTGGCGAAGTGGTTAACGCACCGGATTGTGGTTCCGGCATTCGAGGGTTCGATTCCCTTCAGTCGCCCCATATGTATATAGGCCCATAGCCAAGGGGTAAGGCAAGGGACTTTGACTCCCTCATCGTTGGTTCAAATCCAGCTGGGCCTGCCAAAAAAAGATTAAAGGTTCTAATCGAAAATGAAGATTAGAACCTTTTTTAATAATGCTGAAAAAGGGACGTCGCAATCTGTTTTTGTTTGGTATGCTATAATTACTATAATTGATAGTATCACGATTTGTTTTTAATCACATAATCTAAAAAAGGACGGAATAGTTTCTCTAAGAAGTGCCACTAAACATGATGTTAATATTCTAGTTAACTGGTGGTCTAAGGGTAGTGTTATGGCTCATGCTGGATTTCCAAAAGGTATAAAAACCGACCCTGAAAAACTCCTTAACCAAATAGAAAACCCCATTAACCAACTACTTATAATTTCCTTGAAAGATGATTATCGAATTGGGGAAATGAGTTATGAAGAAGTAAGACCTAATATATTCTTAATAGGAATTAAAATATGCGAAATAAATGAACAGGGGAAAGGTTATGGAGGGCGTGCAATAAAAATGTTAATTGAATTTATTATACATAATCTAAAAGGAAAAAAATCATTTTAGATACTAATCTCAAAAATTTAGGTGCTCAAAAATTTTATAAAAACCTTGGTTTTGCAAAAGCTGGTATTAGAAAAGACTGTTTTACTGATCAACTAGAAAATCTTCAATCAGTTGTTGATTTTGAATTAATAATCTCAAAATAAAGAAAGAGAGACTCAGAAAATGGAGCATTATATTATTGATGAATATAGCGAAAAAACGGTAACCAATGAATTGATAGACGTAATAGAAAAACAGATGGAGTTTATCAATAATCCTTTGGATATAGAAAAGATTAGAGAGTTATTGAAAAAACATTTAAACAAGAAAAGTAAATTGCTTGTCTTAAAAGAAGTCGAAATAGTAGGGTTTGCCTTTTTTAACATTGGTTTTGGGCTAGAAACAGGAGGTGAATACTTATGGTTAAATGAGCTTCATATCATTAAGGAACACCGAAGTAAGGGGTATGGAGCTATGATTATGAATCATTTATCTGGCTATTGCGAGGAAAACAAAATTAAAAAAATACTAGGTCTCGTTTCGAAAAATAACCAAGCAATGGACTATTACATGAAACACAGTTTCACTCTTAAAGATTACTACTTATTTGACAAAAACATCTAATTTTTTGGAATAGCACTCTAATTAAATAACCCGATAAAAAAGCGAAAAACCTGGTTTTCGCTTTTTTTTAGAGTAATAGAGAAAAACAATATCTAGTATAGGGCAGGAGGAAACAA
>CAZDCS010000172.1:0-2666 GCA_964504015.1 uncultured Mariniplasma sp.
TTCAACTTGACTAACTATCAAAATGACAAAATAAAGACTTTTTCAACAGGAATGCGAAATAAACTACTACTCGCATTTATTCTTTCCTCTAAATCAGAGTTATTTTTAATCGATGAACCTCTTAGCTTTTGTGACCCTGTGGCTCACAAACAGTTTTCCAAGCTTTTCGCTGAATTTAGCAACCTAGATAAAACAGTTATCTTTTCAACTGACAAATTACAAAGTGCTTTTGAGGACGCCGATGAGATAATTGTTCTTAATAATGGAAAAGTAGAGTTATTCAAGATTGATTTTGCTGATTTTGATTCATTTCAAAAATTTATCCAAGAAAAAAATTACTGTATAGAAGGAGTACCGGTCACTTCACCGGCAATAACTAAATGAACTTTTATTTTTATATTATTGTAATTCGAGTGAGAAATTTCATTCGCGGCCTCTTTGCCAAAGGAAGTTCTGCCACCCCTACTAAGGTAAGTGATAAAGCAGTTTTAACTAGGTTTGTTGTACTAATTGTCTTAACACTTATTATAATATCTGTTTGGCGTTATTCGCACTTATACAATCATTATATTCGTGATAACAATTTAGTCGCTATCAATATAGATATAGCAATTATCTCACTAGTTTTGTATTTTATTTCGCGATTTTTCCGCCTCTTGCTAGTAGCGAAAAAAGAGCGGAGCCAAGAAAGTTTCTTTTATAAAGTTTCTCCCGATAAACGAAAATACGCCCTATGGCATTTTGCTTTTTACTTTGTTTTAGCTGTCCTTTTTATGCTATCTTTTGTAATACCTTCCGTTATTATTGGTCTGCAATATGGCATCACTCATTATTTAACATTTCCTCCATTGTTATTTCTAAATTTTACCATTTTTACTTTTATAGCGATGCTAGGTGATCTTTATTACCATAAAATGTCATTTATAGAGCCATCTTGTAACCCGAAAAGCCCAAGAAGAGTACTAGATTTGGTAACTAAGATAGCATTTGGTTTTTTTGTTTTTTCCGCACTTTTTTATATTTTAGATGTAGAGTATCAAGTGGAGTCTGCTTCCTCAATTTCTTTATTTCTCAAAATACTTTACATCTCTTTATTAGTGATATCCCTTCATACAATATTTTTCTTACCAGCACTTAAGAAAACCTTGTTTGCAAAATATCCCTTTATGAAAGATGATTCTACTGTTCATATTTCTCAAGAAGGTAGTTTAGTTGTAGATAACTTAGATTTTAGTTATCATATAAGGCAAATTTTGTCTAATGTCTCCTTTGGGATTGAACCTAAAAAGACGTACGCTTTGATCGGTTTAAACGGAAGTGGGAAAACTACTTTATTAAATCTTCTAAGAGACTATAGTTATAACCTTAAAACCCAATACCAAACTAACTATTTATTTATGCAAAGTGATTCTCCGATTCTAGAAAAAATGACTATCCCCGAGTTTATGGAAGCTTTGAAATTGCTTAATTCAAATCTCGATATAGCGGAAATGAACGATTTGCTTGAAAAGTATCATATAGATCATAGTGAAGAAAAACAGCTTCGTAATTATTCTCATGAGGATAGGTTAACTATATCTTATATTGCAGCTATCGCTTTAGGAGTTCAATTTTATTTAATTGATGACCCCTTTAACTCACCAGAATGTGAAACAACTGAAATGGCTCTTGACTCATTTCACATCCTTAAAAAAACTAAGAAATCTATGATTATAGCAACTAACTTTCTAGATATAGCCTATAGTGTTGCTGATGAAATATTGCTTATTAGTGATAAATCTATTAGACAGATCAAAAATGATTTTGCAACTTTCGCTTCTTTTGAACATGAGATGTTAGAACTAATGAATGGGAAAGAATAAATGTTGTTACTAATAAAAAAACTGTCCTTCGACAGTTTTTTTTATTTGACTTTGTTATTCTAAGCAACATTCATTTTTTTTAAATAGTACTCAATAATGCTTTGTGTACCCGTTTCTGCATATCCCATATCAGATAAAATCTGATATGCTTTAGTAACCTTTTCAACTACCTCTAAGTTTAACTCTTGTTTCTCAGCTAAAACAAGCTTTAAATCTTTTAAGTAGTGCTTGACAAAGAACCCAGGTTCATAATCACTATCAATCATCTTTTTACCGTTATTGATAGCTTGCCAAGAACTTGCTGAACCTCCACTAATAACCGCTAACATTTTCGCTTGATCTAACCCTTTTGCCTTAGCATAATACAGTGCTTCAGCAACCCCGATCACACTTCCTGCTATCGCTGTTTGATTAGCCAATTTAGCATGCATCCCTGAACCAGGAGCGCCCATATAAGTAATTGTTTTACCCATCACCTTTAAAAGCGGTAAAATCTTATTAAATGCTTTTTCATCCCCACCAACCATAATTGATAAATTTGCGTTTATCGCACCAATATCACCACCAGTAACTGGGGCATCAAGCATTGATAACCCTTTTTTTCTTGCTTGTTTTTCAAGTTCAATTGATAGTGTAGGCGAAGAAGTTGTCATATCGACTAAAATAGCACCCTTTGGTGCATTTTCAATAATCTTAAGATAAACATCCTTAACATCATTAGGATAGCCAACAATTGTAAAAATCACATCCGCATTTTCAATACAACCGACTATATTTTTATATGCTTTCGCATATGGCTCTAAA
>CAZDCS010000173.1:0-2576 GCA_964504015.1 uncultured Mariniplasma sp.
GTTTTAAATTTAGTAAATTCGTTTGTTTCTTTAGGGGTGTTTTCATTAAAAAAGTGGTCAATGTCAATCTCAAATACTTCCGATATCTTTTTTAAAGTAGCCAAATCAGGGGTGCTTTTACCTCTTTCCCATTTACTAACAGTTTTGTCTGATACATGCAACATTGATCCGAATTCCATTTGGGTATAGTTCATTTGTTTTCTTAAGTACTTAATTTTTTTTTCTATCTCCATAGTATCACCTTCCATTTCTCTAAAATTATAACATGTATGTAGATGCTCAAATTCTCTTTCTTCTCTACGATTTAGCGAAAATATGATATTGAGCCTTTTTTGAGCTTATATTTTCATGAATCAATTATTTTCTGCCAGATACTTTGACTCTAAATGACTCGAACAAGACACCATTAGCCCTACGATATTTTTTTTTGAGGAAGTCTTCAGCCACCTTCTCAAATAAAGCCAAAGATAAAACATCTTCATCACTTCTAGCTAAATCATGATACTTCTTTTTTATTTTCTCAAACTCAGGTTCTAAATCATCTGCCGGCCTATGATCTATTGTTGCATCCTTACCAATAACAAGCTCCTTGATTGCTTTATCCGGAGCACTAGGTGACTTTCCATAAAGACCACGCAAGTACTCTTTAATCTCCTTAGGGACTATTTTATATCTGCTTTTTGTAATAATATTTAGGGTGGCTTGCGTTCCAACCATCTGAGATAAGGGTGTTACTAAAGGCGGGTATCCCATTTCTTTTCGGACCCGAGGGACCTCTTTTAAAACATCTTCGTAAAGGTGCATCGCATTTTGTTGTTTTAGTTGACTAATTAAATTAGACAACATTCCACCAGGGACTTGATATTTTAAGATGCTTGGATTTGCTGTTAGAACTTTAGGGTTGAGATTGCCATTTTGCAAATGATGGTCTTTAATAACTGTTAGTTTTGCTGCAACTTTTTCTAATAACTCTAGGTTTAGATGGGGATTGTATTTTGTATTGGCCAAAATAAACTGAAAGGATTCTGTCGCTGGTTGACTTGTGCCCCCAGAAAAAGGAGAAACAGCGGTGTCAATAATATCAACGCCTGCCTCAATGGCCTTTAAGTATGTAGCTTGCATAACACCTGCAGTTGAATGACAGTGTAAGTTAAGCGGAAGTGTGGTATTAGCCTTAATTCGTGAAATAAGCTCGTAAGCATCATTTGGTAAAAGAATGCCGGCCATATCTTTAATACAAATAGAGTCCGCCCCCATAGTCTCAACTTCTTTAGCAAGAGAAACATAGTAATCAAAAGTATGAACTGGACTAGTTGTATAACAAATAGCTATTTGGCAATGTCCGCCGTATTTTTTTGTAGCCTTAACAGCTGACTTTAGGTTTCTTAAGTCATTTAAGGCATCGAAAATTCTAATAATATCAATTCCATTTTCAATTGATTTTTTAACGAATTTATCAACTATATCATCTGGGTAATGACGATACCCTAAAATATTTTGTCCTCTAAAAAGCATTTGCAGTTTTGTTTTAGGGGCCTTAGACTTAATCAACCTTAAGCGCTCCCATGGATCTTCATCTAAAAAACGTAGGCATGCATCAAAAGTGGCGCCTCCCCAAACCTCAAGAGCGTGATATCCTACCGAATCAAGTTCTTCTACGACACTTAAAATCTCTTTTGTTGTCATTCTAGTAGCAAAAAGCGACTGATGACCATCTCTTAGAGCAGTTTCAACAATTTTTATTCCCATTTAGATCTCCTATTTAATGTTTTTATCAAAAAAACAGTGTATTATTCAAATTTTACCCTACCATGATTATACCTTAAAGTGCTAAATAAAACATCGTTTATTCTTAAAAAAGGCCATCTTACTAGTTAGAATAACTAAAAACCGAATAAGAAATAAAAGCCAAAACTACCAAGATATCAAGTGGATCAGACTTAGGCGATTTAATCTTAGTTATTTTAATGATATAAAGCATAATAATAGTTTATTCGCACTAATTAACTTTTATTATCAAGCTAATAATGATACAATAGGTTAGCGGAAAGGTAAATAAATTATGAATAATACAACATTAAACAAAAGACAAAAGAGAATTAGAAACTTTTCGATTATTGCTCATATCGATCACGGGAAGTCAACTTTAGCAGATCGTATATTGCAACAGACTAATACCGTATCTGATCGAGAAATGAAAGCCCAACTTCTAGACTCAATGGATCTTGAGCGTGAGCGCGGAATTACAATAAAATTAAATGCTGTTGAATTGACTTATGAAGCAAAAGATGGCGAGAGCTATGTTTTTCATTTAATTGATACTCCAGGGCATGTTGATTTCACTTATGAAGTGTCTCGTTCCTTAGCGGCTTGCGAGGGTGCTATTTTAGTTGTTGATGCAGCTCAAGGTATTGAGGCTCAGACATTAGCTAATGTTTATTTAGCAATCGATCACGATTTAGAGATTATTCCAGTGATCAACAAGATTGACCTTCCTAGTGCTGAACCACAAAAAGTTAAAGATGAAATTGAAGAAATCATTGGTATTCCAGCACAAACTGCTATCCTTGCTTCAG
>CAZDCS010000174.1:0-2560 GCA_964504015.1 uncultured Mariniplasma sp.
CTGCTGTGGCGTGTCACAGCAGTTTAAGAAGCTTTGAAAAGCGGGAAACTTCAGTTACATACTCTTCACTTCTTATTTATTAAACCTTTCAAAGTATTCATCAATTTCATTTCGGAGTTCAATTCCTACACGCTCAAAACAACCTAATAAATCATCATATGCACCTTCACCACCAAGAAAATCCCAAAACTCTTCAGCAACTTGTAACTCATTATCTAAATCAAGCATTCCAGCCATGGTCCAGCGACTATATACGGTTTTGGTTCATAAGGATTGTATGGTATTGCAATTAGTGTATTAATTTTTGCTTTTGGGTTTTCAGACAAAACAGTTGCTGACCATTCCAAAAGCGTTCTCTTAAATTCTTTGAAACCACCTTTGTTCGGTTTGGCGGTTTTTATATCAAAAAGATATATTTCACCGTCATTACTTTCAAGATAAACATCTACCTTTGTAGGTTTAACTGTTCTCATCTCTCCTTTTTGACAAACACGTCTGATTATTTCAATTTCTTTTTGCTTATCAGGTTTTTTGTTTGCCACAGTCAATTCATCCATAATTTTCTGAATTTCAAATTGTGCGTCAGTACTTATTTGCGTACCAGATTTCATTTGAAGTTTTGCAACTTTAAATCTGCTTGAAGCTAATGATACTGCAACTGGTTCAAAAATTGTTGTGCCAAAATTTGTATTCAGAGAATGTATAAATGAATAAAGTGCAAGTCTATCTTTACCAAGTAATCTTGTGTGGAAGGGCATTATCGCTGGCTCTGGATTATAAGTGTTGAATTTATTTCTTAAACTATTTTTAATAGTGTCTTCTACTAATTTTATTTGTTCTTTAGATAATGCCATTAGCTTTTCCCCTTTAAGTGAAAAATTATCTCTGAATATGCGGCTCTACTTTTTTCAACTCGATTTAATACAGGTCTCTTGTACTTATTTGCAATTTGCATATTTGCTAGTTCAGCAATTTGTGGATATAGATTATATTTATCATTAGCCACCAAAAATATATCATAATCTGGTTTTAAATATCGTTTACAATTATTCAAAACATCAGATATTCCTTTTACATAAGACTTTCGAGCTTCTAAACCTTGTCCATTACATAATGGACCGATTTCAAATTTATCTTTTCTCTCAAAACCAAACAGATCATATGCGTAAGCATGTTGTTCATGGTAATCTATTAATCCAACATATGGCGGACTTGAAAAAATACCAGCAATTTTATTGTTCTCAACAAGCTCTGAAAACTTTGGAAATTTAATTTTTAATTCTTCAATAATATTTATACTTCTGCTGTCACCAACTATACATCGTTGAAAAGTATTTGATCTAAGAGAATCAAACTGTTTAATTCTCTTAATTGTATCTTGAGAATATCTCTGCCACCAACTTAAAATTGAAAACAGTGGTTTACATATTTTGCCGTGTTTTTTGCAATAATATGTTGCTATAACAGGCTCTTTTAATGTTCCTAAATCAGCATGTGTTGTTGCTCTGCACGAGCGGATTGTTCGACTTAATATCAACGCAAGAACTTTCTTAGTTTCTTGATTTTTTATTGCTTTTATTTCATTGAAAACAAAGTCTATTTCATCTCTAATAACTTTTAAGAACCATTTATCAATGAATGTATCATTTGCCTGTTGTTTAAGTTCTATCCTATAGTCACCTATTAGTTTATGGTAAATCTCGGCAAATTCTTTTGCTTTTTGATTACCATATTGTTTTTCATTTATTTCCTTTTGCCTTACCTTGTATTTGAATTCTGGTGATGGAAAACACTTATTGTTAAATATTTTTAATTCATCCAAAAGTTTTTGTTCAAATATCACATTATTTTTTTCTTTTTGAAATTCTTTAAGTTTCTGTGTTATTTTCAATGATGTACTTTTTATATCGTCAGTATCATGATTTCCTATTTTTATATTAGTTATAAATGAATTAAAGGCTGAAACATCAACCCCCAATGCGTTAATTCCAAGCTCATTAGCCTGAACAAGTGTTGTTCCACTCCCACAAAAAGGATCTAAAATAATGTCACATTGTTTAAAAAAAGTTTTATTTTTAAATTTATCAGTATGCTCATCCAAAAAATATTCAACTAATTGTGGAATAAATTTACCTTTATATGGATGTAGCCGATGAACATGCTTCGTTGTTTCTGATTCTTTATATTCAGAGAAAGATAAGTCCCAATTTAAATCATCGCCTAATTGCTTTTTCCATCTATCCGCTTTTGTTTCATGATAGGCTTTGTAATACTCTTCTAAATCATACCTATTAACTACAACAGTTCCATTATCACTACTTTTAGGGATTCTGCCATATTGAATTAGGTAAGATATATTTGATGTAGTAACGTTTTTTTCTAAATATTTAGTTGCCCAAGTACTAGCATCTTTTATTGTCATTAAATCTTGCATTTTTGATTCTTCCTAAACTTTAAATTTTTGTTGTCGTTCTTTACACATAACGGCCTGCATCACCCGCCGGTCATGGATATACCGCAAACTTTGAGCGAGGTAAATAATTTGATTAATCTCTAAAAA
>CAZDCS010000175.1:0-2558 GCA_964504015.1 uncultured Mariniplasma sp.
TTAGCAGTTGAGCTGAATAAAAAGGTGTTTATATTTGAAAATGAGCGATTTATTTTTTAAAAACACCCCTAAAAATCAACAGTCCTTATGTAAATTCTGTTATGGAGGAACTAAAAATGAAGTCAATCAAAGATTTTTCGAAGATGATGGGTAATATAAACGAATTTGAAAAAACAGTTAATGAACTAGCACAAATCACCCAAAAATACAGTGATGTAAAAGATAAATTTGATGCTATTTGTACGGATGCTATTCAATTTAGAAAGATAAATCAGAAATTAAGTAAATTAGACGAGATAGATTTCGATAAATTGGAAAATTTATTGAAAGCACAACTAAGTTTTCCAAATAAAGGAGAATACGCTGAAGCATTAAATGATTTAAAAGATAATTTGAGATATATAAAGGACTCTGGCAAAGCAATTACACGGATAAAAAAAGCGATAGAAGCGCTAGAAGAAAAAGTTGCTACTGTGACAAATAGAGAAGTCTAGCTACTATTGCTAATATGTAATCAGACTTACTTAAGAGAAAAATTGGGCAGTCTATCAGTAAGACAATAGGGGATGATTAACTACCACTATTAGTTAACAAATACTAAACATTCAAAGAAAGTGTATTTATATGCAAATAAGACTCGCGACTATCAATGACCTTAATCGTATCTGGCAATTAAGGTTAGAAATATCGAATCTTTTAAAACAAAGAAACATTGATCAATGGCAACAAGGAAACCCCTCTCTAGATACATTTAAAGATGATATCAAAAACAGAGAGTTTTTTGTGATAGGTGATAGGGAAATAGAAGGCATGATAGCGATAAAGCAAGGTGTTGAAAAGTCATATGAAAAAATATATGAAGGTAGATGGAGTTGCAATAAACCATACTTAACGATTCACCGTCTTTGTGTAGCGAAAAGTCATCTTGGCAAGGGTCTTGCAAATAAGCTATTATTGTTTGCTGAAAAAAGAGCTGTTGAACTAGGGATTAACTATATCCGGATTGATACCCATAAAACGAATTTATATGCTATTCGTCTTTTTGAGTCTTTTAATTATAAATATTGTGGTAGGGTTTTGCTAATTGAAGAAACAGGTGATAAAAAAAGGCTTGTTTTCGATAAAAGGCTCTAACAAAGCCAAGTATATAAAAGTAATTAGAAAACTGGAAGCCTTATTTTTGATTAGAGTTGTAATTGGTGTTGACAAGATAGTAATGTATGATAAAATAGTGTCAAGCGTATTGTTTGAATATCAAAATAAAAATACGCATAGAGGGTGTTGCCAATAGAAATTTGTGTTTATTTACAATTGATAAATTGAAACCTTGAAAAGAGAGATGGTCAAAATGACAATTAAAGAAATTCAAAAAATAATTAAAGAATTTGAAGCATCGTCCTTAAGGACTCTTGAGTTAGAAATGGATGATTTTAAACTTAGATTATCAAAAAATAAAGAAACTAATATAGTAGCTAGCGGTCAACAACTACAACATAAAAGTGAAACCACACAAAAACAGCCAGCAGCAACAATGTATAAGACAATAAAGTCGCCTTTAGTCGGGACTTTTTATGCTTCTTCAGATCCAAGTGGGGAACCATATGCCAAAGTAGGACAACAAATAAAAAAAGGACAAGTTGTTTGTATTATTGAAGCGATGAAAATATTAAATGAAATAACCTCTCCTTTTGATGGTGTTGTTAAAGAGGTTTTAGTACAAAACCTAGAAGTGGTTGGTTTTGACCAGCACTTAATATCAATTGATGAAGAAAATGAAAAATAAAATCTTAATTGCAAACAGGGGGGAAATAGCACTCAGAATTATTAGAGCGGCTAAAGAGCTAAATATTGAAACAGTTGCTGTTTATTCTAAGGCTGATAAAGATAGCTTACATGTTAAATTTGCTGATCAAGCCATTTGTATTGGCGGCAACCAAAGTAAAGATAGCTATCTAAATTTAAATAGTGTTTTAAGTGCAGCTATTTCGACTGGATGTAATGCGATTCATCCAGGGTATGGTTTTTTAGCAGAAAATAGCGATTTTGTGGGGCGAGTTGAACAATGCAATATCACTTTTATTGGACCCAATTCACAAACAATATCATTAGTTGGTGATAAGGCAAAAGCAAAAGAGATAGCGAAAAAAAATGGTATCCCAATTATTGAAGGCAGTACAGGGAGCATTAAAAATGCTGCTGAAGGAATTAAAATAGCTAAAAGAATTGGTTATCCAATTATGATAAAAGCAGCTAGTGGTGGCGGGGGAAGAGGAATTAGTATTGTGCGCTCAGATCAAGAGTTCTTGGGTGCCTTTAACCGTACTTCATTAGAAGCAGAAACAAGTTTTGGCGATCCTGCGCTCTATGTTGAAAAATATCTTGAATCACCAAGACATATTGAAGTCCAAATTCTTGCTGATGCAAAAGGAAACTACATTCACTTATATGAAAGAGATTGCTCTTTGCAGTATCAAAGCCAAAAGATTATTGAAGAGTCACCAGCAACGTCGCTAAATGAAATCTTACGCCGTAAAATTTGCTTAGCAGCGGTAAAACTC
>CAZDCS010000176.1:0-2534 GCA_964504015.1 uncultured Mariniplasma sp.
ATAAAAGTAAAAAAGCAGAATTTGTAACAATATATGGGAGAAGAAGAATTGGGAAAACGGAGATACTAAATGAATTTTGTAAAGACAAGAAGGCCATATTTTACAGTGCCAAGGAATGCACTGGATACGAACAACTCAGCACATTTTCGTCAAAAATATTAGGTACTGACGCTACATTTAAAAGTTGGGAAGACGTTTTTTTACATTTGATTAAACTAGAGACTGATGAAAAAACAATACTTGTGATGGATGAATTTCCATACATGGTAAATAGTGAAAATAGCATTCCCTCAATTCTTCAGAACCTATGGGATCATAAGCTAAAAAAACTAAATATAATGATAATAATCTGCGGTTCGAGTATGGGTTTTATGGAAAAAAAGGTATTGTCGGAAAAAAACCCTCTATATGGAAGAATGACAGGAATATACAAGATAGAAGAGTTGAAAATAGGAGAAATAGCAGATTTCTTCCCTAAGTATAACGATAAAGAAATATTTGAAGTCTATTCTATCGTAGGAGGAGTACCATATTACCTGATGCAATTCTCGGACAGTATAAGTATAGAACAAAACATAAAAGAATCAATACTAGACAAGGGGAAAATATTATACAGTGAAGTAAATTTTCTAATGAAACAAGAACTAAGGGAGACACAAACGTATTACACAATAATAGAAAAAATAGCCATGGGAAACACAAAGTTAAATCAAATATACACTAAAACACTTATAGACAAAAATAAATTGATAGTATATATAAAAAATCTAATAGAGCTAGGAATCCTGCAAAAAGAATACCCAGTAACAGAAAAGTTAAAAGCAAAAGCCAATGTACATGCGGGGCTGTACAAACTATCCAGCAATTTCTTTAGATTTTATTTTGCATACGTTTTCCCAAACATAACAGAATTAGAACAGCGTGAAATAGAATGGGTATATCAGAATGAAGTAAAAGAAAATATTAGAGAATATATATCAATGGAATTTGAAAAAGTAGCGATCGAGTACATTAGAAAGTTAAAAATAAAAGGAGAATTAACTTTCAAAATAAAAAACATCGGGCGCTGGTGGAACAAAGGCACTGAAATAGATATAGTGGCATACGGCAAGGAGAATGAATATATATTTGGAGAATGTAAGTGGACAGATAAAAAAGTTGGGACAGCCTTATTTGAGAAATTAAAAGAGAAAGAAGAAAGAAATTTTACTGCATCAAAAAAAGAATACTATCTGTTTTCAAAATCAGGGTTTACGCAGGAAATACAGGAAATAGCAGAAAAAAATAAGGAAATAAAGCTAGTAACATTGGAAATGATAATGAATGAACTTAAACTACTGTAAGCCGCCTTAGACGAGGCAAAAAAGAATAACCAGGGTGTTCAATAATGCTAGCTGTCAAAAAAGAATCAAAGGTCAGGAACAAATCACTAATGAGTGAGCTTCCTGAAGAACACAAAAGAAGAACGAAATCGCTATCGCGATGGTTTAGGAACGTTTTCATTTAGGTTAAATCATGCTATACTGTAAGTGTTCTAAATCAGCATAATCCAATATTGAAGTTCAAAAACCTTAAAATAATTCTAAAAGATTGAATCCTTTAAAATTCGACATAAATTCAAAAAATCCTTCTTTTTTGAAAAATATTTTTTATCTAATTTTTAGCTACCTACTGCTACTGTTGCGACTTCCGATTGATCCCTTAAAGAACCGTCCCCTTGTGTTTTATAAGGCAGTAGGGGATGATGTTTAAATATTTGGCAAAAAATAAAAAAATAGGGATAAGTTCCTAACCATGAGAGAAAAGGAAGGTAATCTATGAGGATTCGTTTTCATTCCCATGCTCTAGAACGGATGAAAGAACGGGGTGCTACTGAAGATGAGGTAAAAAGCACAATAATTCAAGGTGAACAATTTCCAGCTAAATTTAATCGCAGTGGATTTCGGCGCAACTTTTTATTTAACAGTAAGTGGCGTGAAAGGCATTACCGGATTAAACAGGTGGAAGCTTATGCTGTTCAGGAGAATACTGACTGGGTAGTCATTACAGTTATCACTCGCTATTTTTAATTGATAAGGAAGTGTATACTATGAAATTCACTTATGATCCTCGTTATAACATCGCTTATATTAGGTTCCGTGAAAAAAGCACTGAAGTAGAAACTATCCGTATCAGCGATGAATTGGTTATAGATATGGCTCCGAATGGAACAATCTATGGAATCGAACTCCTAAACGCAAATGAACAATTGCAACGCGAAGATAGGGGAAAACTTTCGATTATCAATGAAGCTACTGGTGAACAAAGAGAGATTCCTTTTTCTGTAGGTTAATGTGGATTATCAAATTATAATTTTATTGATTTGTAACTGTAATGATGACAAGCCATTATCAGTTAAGAGTGATGGCGATATAGGAGCAAGGTCTAAAGAGATTCTAGACAAATACATCACACTTACTCACTCGTAAAAGACTTACTCGGCAAAAAGGAGGAGGGCGAATTGATGGGCGCATCAACGTTAAAGCAACTAGTAG
>CAZDCS010000177.1:0-2526 GCA_964504015.1 uncultured Mariniplasma sp.
TTAAAGCATTTGAATGTTTAGGAGTTTTTAAAGCAAAACTTAAGCCATCAGGAATACCAGAAACTGTTAAATATGAACCAGAGATAGTTAATTGATCACATTTTGAATTTTTAGCGATCAATAAATCCCCATCTGAAATCCCACTTAAGCTCAAAATAGTGTCACTGGTAAACTGAACTTTTGCTCCCGACGGATTGGCAAAAACAGGATTCCCCCCAAAGAAAGAGCTGAGGAATAAAATTCCAACTGAAATAAGTAAAATCGCTAAAAAAGAATGGCTTAAAATTTTCATAATTTTAAAATTTAACGAATACTATTCAGATTATTGATACTAATTTAGTGTGTTGAGATTATTTCTATACCAGATTACAATATCCTCACCAGTAGTTATCGAGCCTAAATTCACTGTATCATTAATTGGATCTACTACTCCTACGGGAACACTAACAGTTCCTCTCCTCACCTTAAATACATCTCCAGCTACAATAACATTATTAGATAACCCTAACTTATTTGAAATACCAATACCTAAAACATCTCCAGCCCCAGCACCAGTGATACTATTTACTGTCACTGAAGTTATGCGAGCAAATGGAATATTGCCTACTTGGGAGAGTCCTCCAGTAAAAACAAAATTCTCTGTCTGAATGTTGCCTCTGGCGTCAACACCTAGAATGTCAATATCAAAGGCAGTTATTGAAGTATTAGCGTCGGTGATGAGTAAAGCAGTATTTCTTGGCACATCAGGGTGGGCAGCTATAGTCGCCGTTATAGGCACAGTGACATTTAAATCCTGAGCAGCCACTATATGAGTATTTGATGCAGCAAGAAGATTAGTGAAATTTTCTTTAAATTGTTGAGTGTAAATTACAGATGGTGAATGGGTTTGAATGGCATTAGTTAGGACAAAGCCATCGATAAAATTATCAACCACTCTAACTTCGCTGGCGGAAGCATGTATATAAATTGCTGGACCTGGGTGTCCAGTAGGTCCATTTATTATATTGCTAGTGATTAAAACTCTCTCTGAAGCATTTGCTATCCGAATAGGATTTATCCAAGAAACAGAAGAGGTCACGGTAATAGTATTAGAACTGATAATTAAATTAACAGAGGGTGGGTGCCAGGCAGGCGTATGAATCGCAATGCTTGAAATAGTAGTTGTATGTTTTATTGAGTTATTAACTACCGAACAACTACAACAATTCCCTATTAGAATTGAATTTAAAGTATCTCTTATAGCATTCCCACTAATAATGTTATCCCTAGTAATGCTCATATCTGCCCCATGAACATCTATCCCCACGAGCCCACCTGTGATTGAGTTGCCTATCACTTTATTTGAAAAGCTATCTTGCAAATCAATCCCCTGTCCTATTGTAGGGGGTTGAATGATTGTGTTAGACATTATTATAAGATGACTGCTCCTATATGGACCTATGGCATCACCTAGTATTGTATGGTAAGGTGCTGTCCATGAAAAATGGTTACCAATTATTCGAATATTTGAAGATCGATCAAGTTGAAGAAGAGTATAGCCATTTAAAAGATGATTCCCCTCAATAAGAATATTTGAACTCTGAAAAATAGTTTTTACACAAAAAGTGAGGGCTCGATGAGCTAATCCTTGCCCCATCATATTTGCGTCTACGGTAACATTGCGTAGAATAGTATTAGAACTGAGATTTATTACAGCTGTTTGGAGCCAACCTGTTAAATTAGTATTATCTTTTACTCTGATTATAGTTCCTGGACCAGAACCTGATAAATTAGTGCCAGGATTTACTGTTATTACTGCACTTGTATGGAAAATTCCCTCTGTCAGCAATACTTTCCCGCCGCCAACAGGCAAAGCATCAATAGCTGCCTGTATCTCCACTTGGTCATTTACTCCATCCGCCACAAAATCAGCCTGATCTCTAGAGGCAAGGGTACTATTAGAAGCAGCAACAACAATAGTCGCTGCTCTTACAGGAGCAGTCGTAATATAAGTACCATCAGGAAAGATAATTCTATCTCTTAATGTTAGGACACGGGTAGCAATATCTTCTCCAATGGTTGTAATTATAGGAGTAGCCTGAGCTACCAAAGCAATTCCCATTACTACAATTAAAGCACAAAAAACAACAGTTAAAGTATGTTTAAAAAACCATTTGAATAGTTTATTCTTAAAAAGATTTTTTATGTTTGACATATTTTTTATTCATATTTCCCTACTAATAAAATCTATTTTATAAATTTTTATTAGGTAAAAAATTATGAATGATTAATAATAATTTTCTTATTTTTTCTTAATTACCGACTCTTATAAAAAAGTGAAGATAAAAAAGAAGATGAAACTTTCTTTAACTAGTCGACTTATTTTAGTTAAGAAGGTTTGTTGTTGATTTAATATATTGAATTTTTATTTTTTCTTGAATTAATTTCTTATCTATAAATATAATAATATCAAATTTCCGAGTTTTTGCAAGACGCAACAAACCCAAAATAAAAAACCCTTTTTCCGGGCCTATAATTTAATAGTTT
>CAZDCS010000178.1:0-2518 GCA_964504015.1 uncultured Mariniplasma sp.
GCTCATTTTCTTGGCGAACATAATTTAACTGGTAGAATTCATCATCTTTTGCATTAGCAAATTTGATTAAACGATCAATTTGTTGAAATGCGTTTTTTTTCACTAATGCTTCAAGGTTCCCTCTTCTAATTGAATTTTCTTGAACACCAGCAAGAATCTCTTGATAGTTTTTGTGCTTTTTGAGATATCCAACCAAGTCAGGTATTGACTTTAGTTTTGTCATTCTCCTATATTCTTCTGGTTTAATAAAACCCCCATAAATGCTCTTTGCTTTAGCTACAATAGCATTATTAGCCCATGAGCTCATGTTTTCTCCTTGGTAAATTTTTGTAATTATAATAACAACCGCTACTTTTTACATGCATTAGATATTTCTTTGATCCAGTTATCTTTACTCAAACTGTATTGTTTTTTAATGTCTTTAAGTATTGTTTCATATTCTCTAAATTCTTTTTCTTGTTTTTCTTTAACTAGCGCTTCTAACTTTTGTTTAGTGCTAGTAATTGATTGCTTGACTTCAATTAAGTGGTCTTGTTCAATCTTTTTTGTTTCTTTTTTTATATCACTGTCAATGTTCTCTTTTTTCTTGATTAAATCAGCGATTTTTTCACGTGATTTTTTATCAAGTCCAATTATCTCTTTAATAAGATTGTGATGCATCAAATCACCTACATTTCTAATATTTTAATAAGCTCTTGCAAACCAAACTGTCTGAACCGCTTTTTGTCCAGTTACAGGACAGTTTTCAGTTATAGGTACTTGTTTAAAAGGAATCACTCTAGCGGTTGCTGTGGTGTCTTTTTTCACTTGCATTTCAGCTTGTTCACCTGAAATACTCATCGCTACATAACCACCTTTTTTGATATACTTTTTAAATTCTTCATATGTTTTTGCGTGATATGTGTTTGTGTTAACATGCTCTAATGCCTTTTCGTATAAATCCTCATGCATCTGTTTTAAAAGATTTGGCATTATTTTGACTACGTCAGAAATATCTACTTGTTTTTTCATTCTATTATGTCTAGTCACAAGCGTAACTTCATTTTTTTCTAAGTCTCTTGGGCCAACTTCAATCCTAATTGGGATACCCTTCATTTCATATTCACTAAACTTCCACCCTGGTGATTTATTTGAATCATCTAACATAACTCTCAGGCCCTCTGTTTTTAGCTGCTCAAGTAATGTTTGTGATGCCTGTTTAACTTGCTCTTTATGTGATTGGATAGGAACGATCACAACTTGTGTTGGTGCTACATAAGGAGGTAAAACTAACCCCTCATCATCGCTGTGAACCATGATTAAAGCTCCAATTAAACGCGTAGAGACGCCCCATGATGTTTGAAAAACATATTGTGGTTTATTATTTTTATCTTGAAATTTGATATCAAATGCTTTGGCAAATTCTTGTCCAAAATAATGGGTTGTTCCTGATTGAAGAGCTTGTCCATCATGCATTAATGCTTCGATACTATAAGTTTCAATTGCTCCTGCAAACTTTTCTTTCTCTGTTTTTTTTCCTGTTACAAAAGGAATAGCTAGTAGCTCTTTCCCCATTTTAGTATAAATATCGAGAATATCTAGTGTTTCTTTTCTTGCTTGTTCTTCTGTTTCATGGGCGGTATGCCCTTCTTGCCATAAAAATTCTTTACCTCTTAAAAAGGGGCGTGTCGTTTTTTCCCATCTTACGACACTACACCATTGATTATAGAGCTTAGGCAAATCGCGATAAGAATTGATTATTTTTTGATAGTGCGTGCAAAAAAGTGTTTCTGATGTTGGCCTAACAATTAATCTTTCTGCCAAATCTTCAACACCGGTGGTTGTTATAATAGCTGTTTCAGGGGCGAACCCTTCAACGTGATCTTTTTCCTTTTGAAATAATGATTCTGGGATAACTAAAGGCATATAGACATTTTGATGTTTCGTTTCCTTAAGCCTTTTATTTAAGTCTTGCTGAATGTTTTCCCAAATAGCGTAGCCATCGGGACGATAAATAATAAATCCTTTAACATCACTGTAAGCCATTAACTCAGCTTTTAGGCATAAATCAGTATACCATTGTGCGAAATTCACATCTCGTGACGTGATTGATGCAACCATTTTTTTATTGTTACTCATATCTACTCTCCATAAATTATTAATCTTTTTAAAGGTTTTCTAAAACTCCAGTTATAATATCCCCCAGAAGCTGAGTAACTTTTTTGCCAGTGCTTCTTTTTTTCGGAGAATCTTGATTCGGTATTTTTAGCTCTGGCTTTTTAGCTGTGCTTTCTTTTTTTTCTTTCGGCTCTACATCCAGTTTACTTTCATTTTCAGCAGCGTATGCCTCTTTGTCCTGTTTTTCGAATAGGTCATCAAACTTTTGAAATGGATCAACCTCTTTTATATTTTTGCTCATATTATTGGTTTGTCAAAATTGTTTTACCATCCACAAAATCGACTTTCCTTTCTTTATATAAACTACCTAAAGCTCTTTTAAAAGCCTTTTTACTAATTTTAAATACTTCATAGATTTCTT
>CAZDCS010000179.1:0-2487 GCA_964504015.1 uncultured Mariniplasma sp.
AAAACAAAATAGTTCCCAACAAATCAGCTTTTATAAAAGTTAACACTATTGACACCATTCCTAAGCCTAAATCATTTTCCATTGAGCTATCAGGAATTAAAATTAGGTGGAACACTAATTTTAATCCCACAGCTCTAGCGAACCTACTAAAAGTAGTAACAACAATTGATTAATCTAGACAATATTAGGAATGCCTATTTTAGTTGTCAATATACTGATTTAAGAAAATCAGTTGATGGACCAGCGATCATAGTGAAAACAGAGTTTAAGTTAAATTTATTTGACGCTTGCATTTTTTTTGCTGAAGCTGGACCAAAAGTCAACTTCTCATTTTTTTTTACGCATTCTAACAAAAAAAGTAGAGGATATCCCCTACTTTAGGTGTAACATCTTTATCTTAAATGAATAGCTTTTCCGCAACTCCCGCATTTCTTTTGCAAAAATACGGTTTTGCTCCACTTTAGTGTTTTTAAGATATTTTTTATGGTGCTGTTTAATATTCAAAAGATCAGAGGTTTTCTTATGCTCAAGTCTAGTAAGGATAACTTTATGCTGCTTATACTGATTAGCGTCAACTTGGGAATTTTTCTCAATTAACTGCTGGTAATTAAGTGTTTTTTGTTTCAAAGAATCAGCAAAGCGCCTATGAGCAACCTTGTGTTTAGAAAGCAATGCTTGATTTTTAGCTTGAATTGATTCAGTAAAACCAGACTTATTCCTTTTTTCAACTAAAATGGAATTGTTAATGGCTTGAACTAGTTTATGGTAGACCTCTTGAAAAGAGTCGGTTTTCTGCTTAAATTCCTTATCGTATTGAATAGCAATAGCAAGTTGGTTTTCATTTATGATCTTTAGTTCGTTAGCCTTGTTTGTGCTATTTTGTGTCAAGCTCTCTTCAAGTTTTTTTAGTTTTGCCGAGTCATCGGATAACTGTTTTTGATATTCTAATTTTTTCAATTCATTATTCTTGTGGAGTTTGTTTTCTTGAAGAAAGATCATCTTATCTCGGATTCTAAGTTGCTGTTTACAGGCAAGTGCAAAAGAGTTAAGTGCTTTTGTCGAACTTTGTTTTAGGGTAGTAAGTCGTTTTTGTGTTGTATAATTTAAACTATTAGTGATTTGAAGCTGTTCTTTTTTATTTTGGTTATAATAACCTAGAATCGAGTTTAGAAACCTTTCATGATAACCGGTTATTTGTTTTCCATATGAGGCGATATGTTTATCAAGTTTATTTAATTCTAAATCTAGGAAACTACCTGTTAAATAAACCTCATCTAATAACGTTTTGAAGAAGCTATTAAGTGTTATAGAACTTTCGTCAAGGCTCTTTATTAGTCTTTTTGAAACAGCTTCATTGGCGGCTAAGAAACTATGAATTGATGCTGACTCCTTATGGCATTCCTTGTCCAAGCTATCTTTGATGTTTTTTTGCTTGATTTTTAATTTGTCTATTTGTCGTTCAAGTGGAACTAGCATTGCATGTTTGCTGTCTATCTCTTTTTCAATTCTAAATCTATCCTTAGCAAGGCGAGCGATTTCTTGCTCGTGATGCTTAACTAGTTTTTGATCAGCTTTTAAACTACTATGCTTTTGACTTAGTTGCAATTTGACTGAGCTAATGACCGAAGTTTTGTTTTCTAGTTGCTTGATAAGCAATTGATTTCGTTCTAATTCAGCCTGTTGCGTGAAAAAAGCATTTTCTAAAACAACTATTCCCTGCTCAACCTCATCTTTCTTTTTGTTAATGTCAGATATCTCATAAACTAGATGGTTTATAGTGTTTCCATGTTTTATGATGTGTTTATATCCAAACGAATCTTTTACCTTTTTCAAATAGTAGGCATGGTGATTTTCGGTAAGGCCGCTTATGACCTTATTAGCAGAAGTTGCTAAATCCTTAATAAGCGGAATTAGACTAGAAAGGATGTCTTTTAAAACCTCGGGGTGTGATGGTAGGTGATAAAGCGTAAAAATAACATTTCTCGCTTCATGGTGAACTTGATGAAACATTATTGCTACATCTGCAAGGTTTGTTGTTTGCTGTTGATTGAGTTCAAGCTCAAGTTTATGCATTTTTAAATAGAGTTTTTCTTTTTCTTTGGTTATTTTTAATTGGATATCATATCTTTTCTTAGTAACTGCAAGGTTACAAATCCTCTCTTGCTCAAGAAACTCGCTTTTCACACGCTGTAGAAGGTGGTTGCTTTCAATTAAGCTTATTTTTTGATCTGACTCAATGGTTGCTAGCGCTTTAGTAAGATTGTAGTTGCTTAAGCTAGTGGCTTTATCTAGGAGTAATTGATTTAAATCACTCCTGAATTTTTGTTCTCTAAATGTAGAGTCTCGCTTTGTTTTCTCTTTTTCCAATTCAAGTTGAATACTAACGTTTAACACCTGCTTATCAGCTTGATAAAGCGCATCTAGCTTCTTCTTTTGAAGCTTTAAAAATGCCTTTTTTAGCTTCAACTTAAAGCTGAGGAGTTTCGT
>CAZDCS010000180.1:0-2480 GCA_964504015.1 uncultured Mariniplasma sp.
GTTTTGCAACGATACGCTATATTATCGTTGCGATTTGCAACGATGCGAAATGACCATCCTTAAATAGCCACTTAAAAACAATAGGCAAAGTATGTCTCTGTTGTTGTAAATGTCAACTGAAAAGCGGAGTGGCAACCCTTTTTTGAATAATATTATACGGGGGGTGTAATCTATAATTTGTGGTTACCAAGCCACCCAGTCCAAACCCTAAATTTTATCCCTTGATATTTTTGAAAGTCTCATCTAATGACTTAAACACTTTAAATACTTCATCATCAAATGATTATTTCTGATCTGTATAAAGTAGATCATTATGTAGCGTTTCGTATCGTCGTTTTATTTCGTTGCCCAATTTATGCTTCCACTCTAAAAAGTTGTATTGTTCTGATGGATTATACTTTTTAAGTGAATCTCGTTTGTGTAAATAGAGACTATCAGTTTTTTTTGTAATTTCAACAATCTCTTTCAGCCTGTCCTTATCCGCCAAAAAGGACCGGATATCATCCAATTTATATAGTTGAGCAACATCGTATATGTGAAGAACTTTTTGATTTAGCGTCCCACTAATAGCATGTCTTTTTACAGCCATTATTTTATAAAAAAGGTCCGTTATCTAGTACGCTCACTTCAATATCTGTTAATTCATTAGTTTGTATTTCATCAATAAGTTCCTTCGCCTCAAGATATTCATGAATATAAGTTTTTAGTGTTCTTTTGGCGTGTGGATGCGGTCTTACAGAGGACCCTATTTCTAATTTTATCTGATCTTCTTTATTTTTAAACCACACCCAGGTGCTTTTGTTTCTTTTATTTCTCTCATTATTTATCTTTTCCGATTTGAACCCCAAAGTTAGTTCTATTTCTATAAGCCTCAAATTTTTCTCGATTTGGTTATCTCCTAACTCTTCATCCGGAATATAAGTTAAGTCAATGTCTTCAGAAAATCTTTTAATTGAATTCTGATAACACTTACTTATGGATGTCCCCCCCCTTTAAAAACGCAGACATCTGCAAAATCACTTTGCATAAGATTTTTCAGCATCATAACAATATAATAATCTCTTCTAATTGCGCTTTCTGGAATATTCTTGTATTTAGAAGTTAACAATATTAAAGTATTAAATTCTTTGCTAGTATGTAGTTTCATCTTATCCCTTCCAATTCGGCACGTTGTATTTCGATAATTTTGACAAGTGTTTTTGTAAAGTGTTTTCTATACCTAAGTATTCTAGTATTTCTTGCAAAAAGGCAATAGTTGACTTCTTATACTTTATTTGCAATAGAACTTTCTTAGTTTCTTGGTCTTTATAACATGTTTTTAATATATTTATATATTTTATGAATTCTTTTCTATTCAAATTTTCTATTTTATTGTAGTTTTGTAATATCTCCAATGTTTGTATAGTGCAAATCGTATGTTCATTAAATTTCAAATTTACATATTTGAAGTGATTTGATGCAATTGTTTTAGTCCTGTTATTGATATTGTTACAATAAAAACTTGTTTTTTTAGAGATCTGTGTTGTTAGACCTAGACTGTTATACAATCCATATCCTATTTCGAAACCCTCATTCTTTTGCTTTATAATACTTTTTATTCTCCTTGATTGACTTATAGGGATATTGCCGTATTTAGACTTTCTCGGTATATAATATGCACCTTTAGCTACTCTTGCTATCTTATTTTTTTTAAACATTCTTTCGAGCACTTTATAATAATTCAACTCTGTTATTTCCTTTGGAAATACTTGATATTTTTCAGATGCAAAAAAGATTTTGTTCTCGGGTAATTCCATTATTACCGATTCGATTTCTTTTGAATGGGTCATTCCCTACACCTCCACGCATAACAAGTATACCAATTATATAGATAATGTCAAGTTTTTTTTCTTTTTACTTGACATTATCCGCTAGACCTATTTTCTATAAATACACCCCCATAAGGCTTAATAACAGCGAATTTACCCCGCTGGACACCCCTTAAAAATGCCTTAAACTAGAATAAAAAAAGCTGAAAACTAGCATAAACCGCTAAATTTCAGCTTTTTTAACTGATAATGATAAGTGATTTTTAAAATCAAGCGTTGTCTTTATCCATTCTAAAGTTTGAAATTATCTCTTTTCCATAAAAAACCAACTCATCAAGATTAACCTCACCTGTTGACTTCCTGAGTGAGCTACCTGATATTTCTCTAATAACAATTTTAGCTCATCTCTTTTGATAACTTCTCCAATTTTGAGTTTGTATAAAGTGCGTATAAAGAAAGCTCAATTTTTGATATAATGTAACCATCAATTTAAAGGTGGTGAATCCATGATATATTCATACTTTAGTTTAATCGATTTTATTGATCAATTTCATTCAGAAGATGGTTGTCAAGGTCATTTGTTTTTAGTTAAAAACGGTGATTACCCTTACTGTGTCAAATGTCAGTCAAAACGTGTTAATCGGATAATGACTAGGGGATACGGATATTATT
>CAZDCS010000181.1:0-2459 GCA_964504015.1 uncultured Mariniplasma sp.
ATTTCTTTTTCGAGATCTACAATTAGTTTTAGTGCAACACTTTGCACACGTCCAGCTGATTTTGACTTTATTTTACTTCTGAGCAATGTTGAAAGCTTAAATCCGATAATCCGATCTAAAAGACGCCTTGCTTCCTGTGAGAAAACAAGCGATTGATTGATAGTTCTTGGATTGTCTAGAGCTTTTAGTATTGCTGTTTTAGTAATTTCTCTAAAAACAATTCTATTTGTATCCTTACTGTCTAACTCCAATAGTTCACATAGATGCCAGCCGATCGCCTCACCCTCGCGATCCAAATCGGTCGCAATCAAAACATCTCTACCTTTACTTTTAGCAATCAATTCTTTCACAAGTTTTTTTTGCTTTACAATTGTTTTATACACAGGTTTAAAATCATTTTCGATATCTATCCCTAGCCCACCTGGACCGGATGTAGCCAAATCTCGAACATGCCCTTTTGAAGAGAGGACTAAAATATCATCACCAACGTAACTAGCGATTGTTTTTGCCTTAGACGGTGATTCTACGATGATCAATTTCTTATTCATGACAACACTCCATTTCATATCTATTATAGTGTCTTAATTCTTAATGTCAAGTTAGCCACTAACCATAAAACAAAAAAGAGCAGTTTATTGACCAAAAAAGACTTTTTGCTGTAGTTCATGAAAAAATACCACATACATGGTATTTTTTTTAATCTAGATTATGAAGTTCCCATTTTCAAAAACTATGACTTCTTCGCCGTTATCCTTAATTCCAGTGATTTTCATATCTTGGCTTCCAAACATAAAATCTGAATGAACTAAAGAGTTATTGTAACCAATTTTTTCTAATTCCTTAATTGGTGTATTAACACCGTTTTTAACATTCATCGGATATGCTCTGCCTAAAGCCATATGACATGACGCATTTTCGTCAAAGAGCGTATTAAAAAATAAAATATTAGTATTAGAAATCGGTGAATCGTGCGATATTAAAGCAATTTCACCAATATAACGGCTTCCTTGATCAGTATCGAGGAGATTTGTTAAAGCTGCTTTTCCTTTTTTAGCATCATAGGCAATTACTTTTCCGTCTTTGAATTCTAGCCAAAAGTCTTCAATCAATTTCCCTTGATAGTTTAATGGTTTGGTTGCTACTACTTTCCCTTGTGTCCCCACTTTATACGGCATTGTAAATGTTTCTTCTGTTGGTATATTTGGATTGAAATAGACTCCTGTTGTCGCTACCTCTCCGCCTCCTGCCCAAACGTGATCTTTGACTAGTTCAACTATAAGATCTGTTCCTAAAGAATTATTAAACTTAAGTAGTTTAAAGTTATAGTCATTTAATATTTTATTGTGCTTAAGTAGATTTTTATTATGTCTGCCCCATTCAGCAATTGGATCATTTGTTTCAGTTACTCTTGAAGCATCAAAAATGGCACTCCACAAAGCTTCAATAGCACTTTGTTGATCAAGATTAGGGAAAACCTTTTTTGCCCAAACTGCATTTGGTGCTGCAATAATAGTCCATTGTGCTCTATTACCCATTAAATGTTCTCTAAAAAAAGCAATTGCTTTTTGTAAAGCCATCCCTGCTTTTTGTGACTTAGCAGAATCAATATCATGATTTAATCCTGGAATTGGTGATGTCAATGAAATGAAACACGCTCCTTTGTCAACTAGATGTTGAAATTGAACAGGAACCCATGGTGAGATATCTTGTAGATCATCAATGCTTTGATACTTTAAAGAGCTGTGTGTAATGTAATCATCACTCCATTGAACATGAACTTTTTTCGCTCCCGCTAAATAAGATTCTTTAACCACTTCTCTAACCAATTCTTTGGTTTCTGTGGTTGCTCTAACAACTACGATCTGATTTTCTTGAACATTAGCGCCCACTTTAACTGCTAGTTTTGCAAGCTTGTTCATCATTAATTTTAATTGCATAATTATCACTCCTTTATAGACCCAATTATAACATAAATCCAACTAATTAACAGCCTCAATATTACGATTTTCCTGCCTCTGGTTTAGCAATTAGCTTGTGTGAGATGCCTTGATTCTAATTATCTAAGAAAAACTTGCAAACGCTACTTCATAACTTCTTAAACTAAGGCTAGATATCAACTTGAGACAGTCGCTCCAAAGGGGAGAAACGTGAATTTTGCAAGCTTATACCATTGTTTTGCAAATGGGATCCCAATTATTGTGATTGCACAAAGCAACGCAATAAAAAGATAACTTAGCGTCATACCCCAACCAACAAATAGCAACCAAGCAATGTTCATGATCGGATGCTTATCAAAATTTGTATGAATTTCTTTTCCGAATGGAAACAAAAAAACCTTAGCGAACTTAAATGCCTGCAATCCAAAAGGGATTCCGATTATTGTTACACACAATAGCAAGCCTGCTAAAAACCAGCTCAAAGATGCAAACAGCCCTCCAAGAATAATCCATAAAATATTA
>CAZDCS010000182.1:0-537 GCA_964504015.1 uncultured Mariniplasma sp.
TTGGAATTAAGAGATTTTTCTAACTACTCTATAGAAGGTAAAGAGGTAGCTTTAGAATTAGAATATTCAATGGATTCTTATTCTTTTATCACCAATGACAATAGACTAAAAGACGATTTATTAAACATTATATTAGGGGTGGAGAAGATTAGGGTTAATTTAAAAAGGAGAATGAAGTGGTTTGCTTTATTTTCGGCGATTTCGATAGTTTCTGTGTTTTCAATACGCATGGAAATGCGGCTGATATACAGCATTATAGGATATGTATCTTTTGGTGCGTTTCTAATTTTCATAACTTTTGTCATAACCAGACCAGACACCAGAATGTTAGAGAAATTTGCGGATTTTGTCAAGAACAGGTAGTACATAAGTAAGCACTACTTTATGGGTATTTAGCGAAAAGCTAGATGCAGTAATAAACTGTTTTAAGTTTATTCCATAATTACCAGTTGATTCAATGACTATTCTTATATCTTGAGTTTGATTTAACGACTTTAAGATTTCAAGGAAATCCTTAAAAACCTTAAAACTGTTCGG
>CAZDCS010000182.1:547-2457 GCA_964504015.1 uncultured Mariniplasma sp.
TATCTGATTTTTACTCCTGTTTTTGCAGCTATTAAACAGGCTGTTTGTACTTAGAGAAATCTATTTCAATTAAGTGCATTAGTACCTACATTTATTTTGGCGCCGTAGTAAGTCACGATCATCTGGATTTTTATACACTTGTAGGAAGCTCTAGCGCTAATTAATTGATAGTTAGAATAGGACTGTAGTAAGAATATCCTATGATAGTCTAAGCTAAACAAAAATGAAATAACCAATATGACCAATCAAAGTATAACAATTAAAAGATAAGGAAGATGTACTCAATTCACTTAATTATTAATTACTGAGTATGCAGGGTTTACAATGATATTTCAAGTTAAGTTTCTCAAGTATTCTTATAAAACTATTGTAGCTTTTTGTATTATAGGAATAATAGCAGGTTATAGTGTTAGAAGTGGCCTTCTTTTAGAAGATGATGTTTTGTCGTTAAGGGGAGTTGTCACTTTGTCTTTGGTTCTAATCCTAAACGCTGTTATCAGCTCACTAAAAGGAGATTACTTCTATAATTTGCTCGCAGGAAAACAAAAAGCTGAATATGCAATTAGTTTAGTATATTTTAGGGCCATTTTAGTTGTTAGTTATTTCGTCGCAATATTGATCATTTCAGGAGTTTCCTTTTCTTACATACTTGAATATCTTATATCATCATTAAATATGGTTACAATCTATTTTTTGTATAGGTTATGGATTCTCAATACGACTTTTCACTATAAACTGATACCCTCTAAAATTGGACTGTTTTTATTTTGGGTAGTTCTTGCTATAATCGATTATTTTGTTGCTGAGATACCAGATAGTTCTATTTTTTACTACTCCTCTTTGGTGGTTTTTGTTGCTTTAAGCATATATGTACATAGTGTGTTTAAGAATAAAATAGTTGAAATGTCCAGTTGGGAGGAGTTACATTGTGCAAAATAAAGAATGATGTTAAAAATAGCATAGAAATAAGAGATATAGAATTCTCATTTGGAGATACTGAAGTTATAAAAGGGGCATCTTTGGATTTTAAGGAAGGGAAAATATATGCTTTATTAGGAGAAAACGGTGCAGGGAAAACAACTTTACTCAAAATATTATCTAGCATTTATTTGCCGAAAAAGGGGGAAGTTGCAATAACGGGAACAACTATTCTTGTTCGAGAGAACCCTTGTCTTTTTCAGTTTATTACTGTTAAACAACACTTAAAATCACTTCAGTGCTTATAAAAAAAAATCAAAGATACTGAAATAGAGAGACTAATAAGAAATATGGGTCTTAATAGTAAAAAGAATGTACCAGCACATAAATTATCCTTAGGCATGAGATATAAATTAATGCTTATCTCCAGTTTCCTTATGGAACATGATATATATCTGCTTGATGAGCCATTTACAGCACTTGATAGTCGTAGCAGGAAATTTGTAAGAGCATTTTTGAAGTCACTAGTGGCACAGGGTAAAATAGTAATTGTTGCAACGCATTTGCTTCATGATGCATTTGAGTTAACAGACGAAATATTGATATTGAATGAAGGGGGACTCATCAAGAAAGAAAATCATTTTAAAAAATTCTCAGATTTTGAGAAATACATCGAAGATGTAATAAATGGAAAAACTGATGTTTGATGTGATTAGTTGATGATTATATTTTCTACAGACTCGAAATATCAGTTTTCCGCGATCACTTTGAAGGATTTTATAAGTGATTTTTTCTTTTGTCAGTGATGACAAGGAGATAAACTTTTTTTATTTTCGGTAAGCCCACAGCTGAGTTTTCGGATAAAACATTTCTGAAATAGAAAGTAAACGAATTCAACATTAGGCCAATAAATTGACCAATCTTTTATGTCGTGATTGAAAGACTAATAGTAGGGGAGAAAAGGTATTTGTTTTGGGCAATTGGTAAATTAG
>CAZDCS010000183.1:0-1709 GCA_964504015.1 uncultured Mariniplasma sp.
ATCAATAGAAACAAAGACTTAGAAAAGGTTACTATTAAATCCACAAGCAAACGAGAATATACAATCCATCCAGGAAAAAAAGATCTATTCACCGAGTTCGCAAGAATAGTTTTACAAGAAAAAGGTTATGAACTTACGATTGATATCATTAAAGAACGGAATAAAGAGGTAAAAACTGAACTAAAGAAATACAAGAGTGAAAAAAAACAAGGGTTAGAGTTTTCCTTCATTCTCAAATATGCAATGAAACTAATTTTTAAACATAAAATACGGCTAATTGCGCGAGTCACACTTATGGTTTTAGCTTTGAGTCTTGTTTTTGTTCAGACAAATGTTTTGCTAACAGACACTGATAAAATCATTTCAAGAGCATTGGATGAATCAGGGCAAGTACTAGTACCAATTGAAACCAAAATAGTAAATGAAAACACCTTGCAAGAACACTTATTACAGCGTGGTAAATATAGTTTTACCATATATAAAGATGCTTTTGGGTCTGAACGGTTTGTCCACTCTTATAAAACCCTTCCTATTGTGCAAAGGGCAGATCTTGATGCCAATCCTTTTAATGAGTTTTTTATAAATGTAGTAATAGAAGATGAGGGAAATAAGGCTTTTTCTCAGATGCTTGACATTATAGGGCGTTATCCAGCAGTAGCAGGAGAAATTTTGCTCTCTGATTTCATGGCTTATTATATTTTTGGAACTGTCAACGCTGTTGGCAAATCATTTTATGTTTTTAGAAATGATAGTATTTTTTTTGACATAAACAATGAAGTTACTTATAAAGTGTCAGGGATAATTCAAACAGGATTCAAGGAGAATGAAGTTTTTTATAGGTTTCTCAATAATGCAGAGTATTACGCTAGGAACTTTGATGATTTTAAGCTTAAATATTCAATTGCATTAATTACTACTGAGACATATATAAAGCATGCAAGGATGCAGGTGATGAGTCTCGCAGGATCTGATTTCACAAGAACAAGCCTTAATACTTTTGATTATGCTCATCCTAATTTCTCGTTAAACTATAAGTTGTATGAAAGCCAAACTCTGTTGTTGGGGAGACAGCCAACAAAGAAAAATGAAGTGGTGGTATCGACTTCGTTTTTAGATTTAGTGTCATTAGATCAGAGTGTCGTGGGGCAAACGTTTTCGTATAAAGACATAAATGCCTCACCAAACTGGTCCAATTTTCAGGGGGTCATTAATATTTATGACATAGTAAATGAGATAACAATTGTTGGCGTTACCGATGAGGAAGAGGCTTCTATTTTTATTCATGAGTATTTTTTTCAAGCATTAATGGATGAAAGCTTTTATAATTTGCAGTTTTATTATGTGATAAATGCTGAGAGTGATCTTTTGAATGTTGTCGATGTGATCCACCAAAATAATGGCTTCATTATACTGGAGTTCTTAAGGCCTATTTATATGTTTAAGTTTTTATTAGAGAGTTCCTTTTATAATGTGTTGATTGCTATGCAAGTGATATTTTCCTTAATCGCAACGCTAGTGTTATGGATGATGACTAAAACAAGTATCAATCACAAACTAAAAGAGATTGGTATTATGAAATCTATGGGAATTAAAAATAGAAATATTATGAGTATCTTCTTAGTGCAAAATGGTGTTTTTTCACTTCTAGCCACAGCAATTAGTATTGGAGTAAGTGCGATAGCACTTTATCTCCTAAACACCATTTTAGT
>CAZDCS010000183.1:1719-2436 GCA_964504015.1 uncultured Mariniplasma sp.
AGGATTTGTTTGGTTCTGGCTATAAGTTAATCCATGTTAACATCGCTAGTTATTTGCTTTTGATAGCAATAATCATATTAATTAATGCAGTAGCGACGATTTCACCGTTTATCAGAATTAATAATTTAGATGTTTCTTTGACTATTAAAGATGCAAATAGTTGAGTGATGTTATTAACAATAAGAAAATGATCTAAAGTGAAGAAGCATAAGCATTTGAACAAATAAAAGGATATTGGAGATTTGAAAACCATACCTAGTCAATATTAGTGGCATCTTCTTGATACACTATCAAGAGATAGTAAAAGGTAAACGTAGAGTCCAGCATCTAAATTGTCATTTTGGCTCTTGTTTTCATCGAAAGAGAGCTTAAAAGCAAAGGGCAATATAAGCGGAAAACAAACAGAAGTATTCCAAAAACTACATATAATTGACAAAAGACCACCAAGAGAGGTCTATATCAAGGTGTGATGCACACAATAAGTGAATCACTATTTTATGGGTATCTGGCGAAAAACTAGGCACCATTTTTTTTGCACATGTCGAAATTCGAAAAAATACAACTCATAATAAATACCTAATCTCTACCAACTACAAGTTGCTGATAATTCATAAGCTTTAAGCACAAAAGAAGGCAACTTCATCATTCAACTAGTGAAACTTAGTAATGACAAGACAGGTTGAGTTTTCGAAGTTTATTTTTTTGTCAGTGATGACA
>CAZDCS010000184.1:0-2428 GCA_964504015.1 uncultured Mariniplasma sp.
AAAGTCTATCTCTTGTCATCACTGACAAAAAAATAAACTTCGTATACTCAACCTGGAGGCCTCAAACGGATTTGAACCGATGATCAGGCAGTTGCAGTGCCTTGCCTTACCGCTTGGCTATGAGGCCTTAATCGTGCTATCTAATTATAGCCTTTTTACCCTTTGAAAGTCAATACAAAAAAAGCTAAATCACGAAAATAACAGCTCAAACAACTAAAATCGCATACATCTATTTCACAAAGCATACGACAGATGTTTTCAACTAAAAACAGCCCCTTATTTAACTAAAAATAAGGAGGTTTTCAATTGAACCGGCTTATAAAAATATAACAAGCAACTTAATAGTGGTACTTTTTCTCTCAAAATCTAATTTAGTTACTTTCTAATACTCTTGTTTGCGGATCGATCCATCAACTTTATGGATTACAACCGATGAACCCGCTTGTTTAGCGAGTTGCTCTGCAGCCTCAATCGCTTCTTTCTGTGTTTTAAAATATTTTATTGTTTTTGATGAGCCTTCTTTTCTGACGCGCCATTTCTTGTAATTTTGATTTTTAGAATCCTTGTTCTGTGAAACGTGATATTTCTTAGGTTTACTGTCAGAACTTTCCTTCTTAGCTTGAACTACTTCAACCTCTTTTACTACCTCGGCTTCTTTTGCTGCCTTAGATTCTTCTTTCTTTATTTCCTTCTTCTTTTTCTTAAAAAACCACATACTAGTTTTTTCTATACTCTATTTTGTAACAATATCTTCCTTTGAGTATGGACTCCTTCCTTTTCTTTTTATTATATTCTATCTAAAGGGAAAATGCAAATATCACCTTTTATTCCCCTTTTAAGTAATAAAGCTTGATCTCGCATTTGCAAAGGCTCACTTTTTTTCCTTTTGAAAATTACCGCTAAATGAAATTACTTGTAGCGATTAAACCAATTTTCAATCTCTTCTAGTCGTTTAATTCTAGCTTGTGGCTTGCCACTTCTTGACAGTTCATGCGTTTCATCTTTAAACCAAACAAATCTAGTAGAAAGTCCTTGTTGTTTCAAAATAGTATATAGTTGCATGGCTTGTTCAATTGGACAACGATAATCTTTATCAGCATGAATAAATAATAACGGTGTTTTAATACTAGCTGCATACTTCATTGGTGATTGTTCCCATAAATTATCGGTATCAAAATTAGGGTGTCCATCTACTTGGTCTTTAGCAAAGTAAAAGCCAATGTCTGATGTCCCGTAAAATGATAACCAATTTGCAATACTTCTTTGAGTAACCGCAGCCTTAAATAAGTTAGTATGGCCAACTATCCAGTTGGTCATAAATCCTCCATATGAACCACCTGTAACTAGCATCTTATCTTGGTCAATTGCAGGGACTTTTCTAACTGCCTTATCGACAAATGACATTAAATCTTCATAGTCTATTAAACCGTATTTACCTCTAATATCAGAGAATGTATCACCTTTACCATCGCTACCCCGCGGGTTAGCAAAAATAACAATATACCCTTGGTTAGCCCAATACTGCATTTCATGATAAAAAACTTTACCATATATTGTTTTTGGGCCACCATGAATATTTAGAATTGTTGGGTATTTGAGTTCTTTTTTGTAATCATTTGGATATAAAACCCAGCCCTTAACATCGTGTGATTTCGCTTTGACTATTATTTGTTTTGGCGTAGCTACATACATCTTCTTAAGACCAAGAGAATTTAACCTCGTCTTTTGGAAAAGCTTGTTGCCTTCAATATCTAAGCGATATATTTCTTGCAGTTTTTGGCGGTATAAAGCAATAACATACCATGTGTCATTAATTATACAAATGCCATCAATGCTACCATTGAAAATAAATTCGTTTGTAATTTGTCCTTGCATATCAAGTGACCTTAGCTCTGTGTGGTCATCAACGGTTGCTACAAAGTATACTTTATCACTATTAATAAGCGTTTTTTCGCTTGCACCTAACCTAACATCTGAACCCATTGAATTAGTGATACTAAATCCGTATCTAGTCAACAACTTTAATTCTTTTCGCTCAAGAATATAAAAATCACTATTTTGACTTATACCAAAAGTTTCCATATACGATCCAGCAATAACAAGTTTTTCGCCTACTAGATACATACTTGAAACTGAAAAATCATCTCTATCATACAAAACTTGGGTCTTTCTACTAGCAATATCATAAGAAAACAGATGATCTGTTACTCTACTAATCCCTGTCATCAGTGATCCTGTGTAATATATTTTTGTTTTATCCTCTGTCACTTTGGCATTTTCAACATTAAAGTTGGGCTCTACAATAGGCAAAAAAGTTTTACTAGAAACATCATAAATAAAGAACTGATTTCTTTTGTTGTTGATAAACCCTTCTCCATTAAACTGAAAAGGTATCTCATCTATTTCTTCATAAAGACTGGCTTTTTTC
>CAZDCS010000185.1:0-1501 GCA_964504015.1 uncultured Mariniplasma sp.
CACTAAAAAGATGGCCCCTGATAAAAAGGCAATATAAGTTGCAAATGGTTTGAGTTTTTTAATGTTAAGCAAAAAAACAATTGGAAACAAAAAATATGAAATCGCGGAAAAATCAACAGGTATTTTAGTGAAAACCCCTTGATTCCAATGGTAGAGATGTTCAATTGTTTTTTGAGTTATTAAAAATAATGAAATCACTTTTACCGTTAGTATTGTCTTGTTTTTATTTAACTTAAAAATAAAATAAATGACAATACAAACCATCACAACCCAAAGCATTAAGTAAAAAGCATTTGGCATCCTTTGATCCTTTCAGTCCTTGTCGCTTCTTCTACTATTATATCGTATCTATTGTTAAGTTTTTAAATAAAAGGTACTGTTAACAAGAAAAGTCTTGCTAACAGCACCAGAAGGGAGATATTAAAAGATATTATAGCACTCCGTAATTGCGTAGTTTTATTATTAAAAAGTCAATTGAGGAATGAGTTTTATATCTTGTATATAGTATAGCATAAAGTTCAATAGTTTTATTAACTTTTTACTAATAATATCCTTATGGCATGCTTTTAGCTTGCGCTAAAGCATTTTAAACTAAAATCCTTGTTTAATTGGACTAATCATAAGAGCTCAACGCATAATGCTTCGCTTTATGTTTTGATCTAAGATCAGGAAATAAATCACTATCCTTTTTGTCAAGTAGTGTCCTCACCATTTTTGATGAAAGTCGTATTAAAGCTTCTTCTTTTAAACTCATATACTCTTTTCTAATTTAGGACTTTCTTGTTCGTGATTGAAACATTGGTGTTCTTTATTTGTTATTTTAGAGCTAGACAACTTGTTGGACAATTTCTTTAATTCTTGCTTTTAGTGATAAAATGCACCCGCAATATCTCTGGCAGTAAACCCCTAAATCTTTAGCTTCTTTTTGACCTTGGCGATAGCCAACTCTAAAATCCTCATAGTGAAACTGGATTTTATATTGTTTCGCATACTTTTGCGCGTTTTTAATAATTAGCTCATGATTTTGGTAAGGACTGACTAAAAGCGATGTTGTTACAGCATCATAGTTATTTTCTTTAGCGAACGCAAAAGCTTTTTTAAGTCTCATCTCATAACACACGGTGCAGCGATTAGTTTCCTTGTTAGACATTTTATCCCAAATATCTTGTTTAAAATCCGGCATATAATGAACTTTAATCTTTTTGAGGCTAGCAAGCTTTTTAACGCTTTCTTCTCTTTTCATAAATTCTTCATAGGGATGGATATTCGGATTGTAATATAGGCCTTCAACATTAATCCCTTTTTTCTGCATAACTGCTAAGGGATAAACAGCACACGGGGCACAACACATATGCATTAGTAACTTCACCTTTTTCCCCCTAAATACACTTTTATAAAGTCATAATCATCACTAATAGAAGCAAGACTGTTAAGGACAAAGTATGGCTCTCTTAAGAGCTTTCTCCCAAAATAAACTAAGTCACACTTTCCTGATGATATT
>CAZDCS010000185.1:1523-2424 GCA_964504015.1 uncultured Mariniplasma sp.
AGATCATTAATAAGACCTCCACCAATAACAGCTAGACCAGTTAGAGCTTTCACCTTATTAGCAAGATCTAATTGATATCCAGGATAAGTATTGATTTTTAATGGAACATTGCCCCCAGAGCTGACATCAATAAGATCAATTCCAAGATCTTTAACTTCATTGATTGCTTGTGCAATCAATTCGGGAGTAATTCCGGATTCAACATATTCTGTTGCCGAAACTCGGATAGCTAAAACTTTGTCTTTTGGCCACTCGCTTGCAACAGCTTTGACAACTTCTTTTAAAAAGAGTTTCCCGTCTTGATATTTATCGCTTCTTTGGTTGGAAACAGGAGATAGAAACTGAAAGAGTAAATACCCGTGAGCAGCATGAATCTCAAAAAGATCATAGTTAGCTTCATTAGCACGTCTAGCTGCTTGCTTAAAAGCTTCAATCACATTCTCAATGTCATTGATTGTCATTTGGGTTGGTATTTTATAATCTTGACTATAGGCTATCTGTGACGGCGCTACTGGATTATCGATCTTTGCCTTTCGTCCAGCATGACCAACTTGAATACCGGCAATTGAACCGTGTTGATGAATAATGTCAACAATTTTCTTAAGACCACTAACATGCTCATCACTCCAAATACCTAAATCATTTTTTGTGATTCTTCCATTTGGCAAAACAGCAGTCGACTCTTGAATAATTAAACCGACACCTCCGATTGCTCTTGTTCCATAGTGAACAAGATGAAAAGCGGTAGCCTTACCATCGCTTTCAGCTTGATAGGTGCACATAGGCGCCATTACTACCCTGTTTTTGAGTTCAATTTTTTTTAGTTTATAAGTATCTAGCAACATATCTTTTTTGAATACTCAATTGTAATAATTAATTTAAATTGAGTATATCTCCTTCC
>CAZDCS010000186.1:0-2411 GCA_964504015.1 uncultured Mariniplasma sp.
AGCTGAAACCTAGCGCATATCGCTAAATCTCAGCTTTTTTAACTGATAATGATGATTTTTTTAAAATCAACCGTTGTCTTTATCCATTCTAAATTGTGAAACCATCTCTTTTCCATAAGGAAACAACTCATCAAGATAATCTCGCTTATTGTTTTGTTCGCTAAAACTCCTAGCACATGTGCTAGATATTTATAGGGATTAATTTCATTAAGCAAGCACGATTGAACAATCGAATATAAAATAGAAGGCGACTAAGTGTTGCTGAACACCCAATTTTTCAGCAGGTCACAAATGGTTTAATTGCCCGCTCTGCCCTATTGTTATCAAGCTCTAGTCTTCCATATTCTAGATACTTATAATGGATGGAAGAAACTTACCCCGTAATTAATTGCTTTTCCGTAACTAGAGCCAGGTGTATAGGGCATAATGAAAATGTAGAAAAAAGGCGGTTAAAAATGCAGGTGGATTATTAAGACCGATTCCTGGTATAGTGCGCCTTAACTAACATCACAATGATAGTTTTTCTTGACATTGCGTCCTTTATGACTTATACTTAACTTGAAAAGGAGGGTGACAATGATGGAGATAATTATTTATCACGGCAGTAATAAAGTTATCGAAAAACCCTGTAAAAAAAAGGGAAACCTTAACAATGACTATGGTCAAGGTTTTTATTGCACTAAAAACTACCCCCTCGCAGCTGAATGGGCGTGCCAAAATCAAAACGATGGGATAGTGAATAAATATAACCTTGAAGTAAACACGCTAAAGGTGCTTACCCTAGATAAAGAGTATTCAATTCTTAATTGGCTTGCAATATTACTAGATAATCGGATTTTCACTATAAAAACCACCCTTGCTAAACAAGCTCGTCAGTATATCATTAGCAACTTTAAAATTAACTATAGGGAATATGACGTAATTATTGGTTATCGCGCAGACGATTCATATTTTTCCTTTGCAGAAGATTTTATTTCAAATCAAATCAGTATTGAAAAACTATCAGATGCCATGTACTTAGGGGAATTGGGCGTTCAAGTATTTCTCCAAAGTGAAAAAGCTATTGAAAATCTGATATTTTTATCTAGTAGCGAAGTTGACGAGGAACAATACTATACCAAATACCGAAAAAGAGATTTAGAGGCCAGAAACACTTACAATAACAATAAAGCAGATAATGCTCTATCAGGACTTTTTATTCGCGATATCATACGAGGAGGTGTGAGAAATGAAAATCCGAGCATACCCAGAAATGTACTTAAGTGATGCTCAATCAAGATTAGCATCATTATTTGATTATGCTTTAAATGATTGTGATTACGATCCTGATAGATTTTCAAAATATTTCTTGATATCTGGAATCGGCAAACAATTCAGCAATGGAAATCCTCGATATATATCCGGTAAATCCGGAATCGAAACTGCAATTGATATTATCAATTTAGTTTCCGATAGAAAAAACTTTGTTGAACCAATAAGCAATTTCAATAGAACAAAGGAATATTGGGCAGGTTGGATACTTGCTTATTATCAATGGAAAACAAGTAAATCGTTTGATGAAATATTTAATCGCCTACCGTTAAGCAAGATAATTGACCTGTATAACCCTTATCATGAAGCAGATATCTCAAAGTTTGTCAAAGACATTAACGATAAATACTTCTTTAACGAAACAAACTTAAGAAGAATACGCAAAAGAAATGGGATTACACAGCAAAAACTAGCAGAATTATCACAAACAAGTTTAAGGTCTATCGAAGTGTATGAACAAAAACACAATGACATTAATAAAGCTCAAGCGGAAACATTATTTAATATAGCAAAAACACTTCATTGTGAAATAAAAGATTTACTAAACTAAAACGGTTTTCGATTTAGAATAAGGCCGGTATTGCTTGAAGTGCGGAAAAGAGTATGATAAATCATGGGATTTAAAACACCTGCATGATGCGAAAATAATAGAGTTTCCCGAAAATAGATATTATAAATGCACATTGTGAAACAGCCTACATCACTTGTTTTATTATGAAGTAGGTTATGGTGATAATGAGAGCTACGCTAATCAACATAAATGTGAGGAATGCGGTTCTGTACTTATATTGTTACCTTTTGATGTAGTAGTAGCTACGCCAAACATGATGGGCAAACTTGGGGGAAGTATTAGTCTATAAAGTGGATTAGTTTGGAGAGAAGACATGAGTTCACGAAAAAGGCATCTAGCTTTTCGCTAAATACCTATAAAGTAGTGATTTGCTTATTGTGCACCCCGCCTTGATATAGAACCTTCCTTTTTAGGTCTTGTTATTTGGGGATTCCCAGGTTTTACATTTGCTTTTATGTAACTTTGAATTAGTGTTTTTTTTCAAAAGTTGCGCCTTGGGTCAAATTCACATGTCTTAAATCAATTATTG
>CAZDCS010000187.1:0-2357 GCA_964504015.1 uncultured Mariniplasma sp.
TTCCCTAGAAAAAAGACAAGATATCTTCACTACATGAATAAAAAAAGAAAATTGACCAAAAGATATTATAAAAATGCAGCATTTACGGAAAATGCTTATGCGTTATACCGACTAGGTATTTATTATCAAAGGAATATTTTTGATCGAGGTAATTACTCAATTGGAGTAAAATACTTAAAAGAAGCAAGTATGAAATTAGAAAACCTGTCTAAACATGGGGATTGGCTTGCAAAATATATGCTTGCTTCTATACATATCAGTAAAAATGATTATCAAATTTATTTTAAGGATGCTGTTGAAACATTGGAAAAAGAGTCTAAAAAAGGAAACCGACAAGCTCAATTTTATCTGGGTAAGATTTTATCAGATACTCAATGTGTTAGTACTCCATGCCCTGATAAAGTGTCTGCATTTGCTTGGTTTGTCGTTTCCACAGTACAGGGTTCCTTTCATGCTAAGATCCATGTTCAAGCTATTATGGAGCATATGAGGTAATTCCTCAAAAAGTGGGGGCAACTTGTAAGAGATAGATCACAAGAATTACAGAAATAGATCAAGTTGACTGGGTATAAAGGATCACAAAGACTAAAATCACTTTGTTGTATACTTTTTAGCATGAATAAGTATAGCGATGGCAACACAGGAAACGAGCAATTCGTTTTTATTAAAGATGGTGTTATCAAAACGCACTTATCTCTTGAGCCAGAGTACGGTAGTACGCAACTCGAATACCATCATTGCATCGTATCCAGTACATTGCTCGACATGGCGCAACGCTTTTATGATGAATTAAACGTATTGAAAGACGAAGTTGCGCGCCTGTCAAAACGACCTGAACGGCCAAAGCTAAAGCCCAGCGTTATTGCCAAAGAAGATAAAGACTATCAGCAAACCATAAAAAAACGAACCCAAAGTCCGAATCCAAAAAAATTAGCATTAAACATCACGCAAAAAGTCACATTAAAGCCTAAGGAAACTATCCCGCCAGGTTCTCGCTTTAAAGGGTACAAAAATTATTATGTACAAGAGATTAACATTCAAGTGGAAAATATTTGTTATCAAAGAGAACGATGGCAATTAGCCAATGGTAATAGCTGCTTAGGTGAGCTACCCAGCTCAGTCAAAGGCCATCATTTTGGTGAAAACCTTCGAGCCTTTATTCTTTATCAATACTTCCATAACCACGTCACACAGCCGTTATTATTAAATCAATTAAGAGAATTAGGGATATCGATATCAGCGGGTCAATTGTCTAATCTGTTGACTAAAAAGCAGGCTAATTTTAAAGAAGAAAAAGATGATTTACTACGCAAAGGACTCCAGTGCAGTGACTATATTCAGGTTGATGATACCGGAGCAAGACACAAAGGAAAGAATGGTATTTGCACTCAAATAGGTAATCAGAACTTTGCCTTTTTTAAAACTACACAAAGTAAAAGTAAAGATAATTTCTTAACCTTATTACAAGGTGACAATATCGGCTATCGCCTAAATCAAGCGGCTTATGATTATTTAAAACGGCTAAAAAACTTTTCCAACTGGGGGTTATGGGAGGTTGAATATCACCTTAATAAAGGCGTACTCTATTCAAGTGAAAACGAATGGCTCAATTATTTAAATTGTCACAGTTATTCCAAAGGGGCTTATAAACGGCTCACTGAAGCTGCCATGATTGGCTATTTAAGCGAAGATATTTTTAAAGATAAACTCATCATTTTAAGCGATGAAGCGAAACAGTTCGATCTTAATCAAAATGCCGCTTGTTGGGTTCATGCCGAGCGAAAACTCACACAACTCATCCCAACCAACAATAAACAAATCGACTTAAAAGAGAAGAAACTCAAACAATTTTGGGCGCTGTATAAAACGTTAAAAGCGGAAAAAAGTGAAAAAGGATTTAATGACCAAAGAAAGTATCAACTAAAAATACGGCTCGATAACCTGTGTAAAAAAGTGACTGGCTTTAAAAAACTCAACCTTGAGTTAGAGCATTTATTAAAGATAAAAAACACCCTGTTAAAGTGTTTGGAAGCCCCCAACACTCCACTTCATAACAACCAAAGTGAATCCGATATTCGAGAGTATGTTAAACGAAGAAAGATTAGTGGTTGTACAAAAAGTGATGATGGGCGAGATGCAGTGGATACTTTTTTATCACTTAAAAAAACGTGCCAGCGCCATAATATTTCGTTTTTAGCATTCCTTAACGATCGAATTCAAAAGTTGCATAAAGTTCCACAACTGAGTGAATTCATTATAAACGCTTAATAAACCATCGTTGCCCCCGCTTTTTGAGGAATTACCCTGAATATCCAGAAAAACCCTTTGCCAACCTGGAAGAAACTCGTACCTGGGTA
>CAZDCS010000188.1:0-2343 GCA_964504015.1 uncultured Mariniplasma sp.
ACACACGATAAGGTTTTCATTAATAGTATTTACCAGTAATCCTTGTTAACGGTAGCACAGATATACAAACAAATACACAACCAATAGATACGAGTTATATTCCAACCTACTATCAAGTGATATAACGCAAAAAAGGCGAAAAACGATTGTGCTTTAAGCTTATAGACAAAAAGAACTTAATCTGTTAGACTCGATGTAACATGGATTTTTAACGAAGAATAAGGGCTCAAAATTGGGTTCTTTTTTCTTTGTAACACCAAAAAAGATAAACTAGTAAACGATTACAGTTTTTTGAAAATTCGTTGTATAGTTGGAGTGATTTTATGAAGGGCAAAATGCTCGACATGTATGAAAAATGGGATAAGCAAGGAATACTAAATAAGCACTTGAAAGTAATAAAAGATATGATCGCCAAAAGATCAAGTCAAAAGCAAGTCTCTGAATATTTAGGAATAACCGAAAAGACATTAATTAAACTGAAAAAAGCTCACCCTAAGTTGGACCAGGCTTTCATTTTTGGTAATGATGAGTTAAAGTACAACCTAATAAACGCAATGCTTAAAAGAGCACTAGGTTATGAATATGAGGAAATACAAACTGTCATAGAAGAAAACAAAACCGGAACTAAAAAGAAAATAGTGAAAAATGTTAAAAGAGCGTTGCCAGATTATAGTGCGATTAGATACTTATTGATTATTAAGTTTGGGAGAGATTATAACGAAAGAAGAGAAGAGATAGATCTTATGAAACAAAGATTAGAAAAAAACGACGAGGTGTGGACTAATGACAATAATAAAACTGAAGGTTTCAAAGCTAAAAAACTACGCAAACAACCCAAGGCAAAATGATAATGCTGTTGATGCAGTAGCAAACTCAATTAAAGAGTTTGGATTTAAGGTGCCTATTGTTGTCACAAAAGATCATTTGATTATCGCTGGGCATACCAGATTAAAAGCTGCTCAAAAGCTTGGCATGCTAGAGGTCCCTTGTATAGTTGCAACTGACTTAAATGAAGAGCAGATTAAAGCATTTAGACTTGCTGATAATAAAACAGCTGAAATAGCGGAATGGGATTTCTCGAAATTAGAAGACGAACTAGCTAATATTGATTTAGATATGCTGCAATTTGGGTTTGAGGATATAAATGATTTAGTGCCAGATAATGCAACAGATGATGATTTTGATATTGAAGGGGAAGTACCTGAGATTCCCTTTTCTTTAAAAGGAGATATCTATTTGTTAAATGGCCACCGAGTTATGTGTGGGGATTCAACAAATATCTTGGATGTTAAAAAATTAGTAGAAGATGACCAAATCGATATGATCTTTACTGATCCACCATACAATGTTGATTATGAAGGAAGTGCCGGGAAAATCAAAAATGACAAATTGGGAGATGACAAGTTTTATCTCTTTTTAGCAGAGTCATTTAAAAACATGTTTGAGTTAACAAAACAAGGAGGGGCAATCTATGTATGTCACGCTGATACTGAAGGTCTAAACTTTAGAAATGCCTATAAGAATGCTGGCTTTAAATTAGCAGAGTGTTTGATATGGGTTAAAAATGCTCTTGTGTTAGGAAGACAAGACTATCATTGGCGACACGAACCAATCCTTTATGGCTGGAAAGAAGGGGCAGCTCATTACTTTATTGATGATAGAACACAAGATACAATCTGGGAGTATAACAAACCAAGAAAAAATGAAGAGCATCCAACAATGAAGCCTTTAGAACTTGTGGGCAGAGCAATTAGTAATTCATCAAGACGCGGTGAAAAGATACTAGATCTGTTTGGTGGATCAGGTTCGACTATGATTGCAGCTGATCAATTAGACCGAGTAGCCCATTTGATGGAGTTGGATGAAAGGTTTGTTGATGTGATAATTAATAGATTTATTAAACATAAACAATCCCTTGACAATTGTTATTTAATAAGAGATGGTAAAACATCTTTGTTAAGCAATTTAAAAGTATTTGAAAACACTTTGCTTTAGTGAGAAAATGTACTTGCTATTTTGTCTCTTTTAAGTGATATATAGAGTGAGCTAAAAATTATAAAAGGAGATAAATCATGAAAGTTAATTTTATAAGAAAAGCAATGAGTTATGAACTCATCCCAGAGGATGACTTCATTATCAAAAAGGAAATTGTAGTTGATAAACAAACATTCAAAAGGTTTATTAAAAGTCCTTTAGATGATTATGATTTTATTAAAGAGAATGTTGAGTTGATGTATTGTGATGACCAAGGGGTATTTAATTGCATTTTTGTAACAGCAAAAGGATATGATTTTGGAATATTAGTGCAAAGTGAGGGTTACCATTATGCGAGGTATGCTGCAT
>CAZDCS010000189.1:0-2319 GCA_964504015.1 uncultured Mariniplasma sp.
TCTAATACTTAACCAATTATCCATCATCTGTGCACAACTAAGACCCCCTAAAATCATCAATGTATTTATCGCTCCAACTGATGATCCAGAAATATGTTTTATATCTAGTAAAATTTTCTCTTCTTCTAGTGCTTTTATAATTCCAATTTGATAACTCCCTCTTGAGCCACCGCCACCAAGAGCAAGACCGATTTTGCTTGTCATATTCTCACCTGTTTTTTATGATTTTTCTTATTCTCATCTTTTGGTCTTTTTCTCTTAGTGACTGTCTTTTATCATAATCTCTTTTTCCTTTTGCTAATCCTATTTCAATTTTACATAACCCTTCTTTCAAATAAACTTTAAGGGGGATTATCGTATATCCTTGTATTCTTGTTTTAGCAAAAAGCTTTGTGATTTCTTTTTTATGTAATAAGAGTTTTCTAGATCTTGTTTCTTCATGGTTAAACCGATTGCTAAAGTCATATTTAGCAATGTGCATATTATTAACAAATGCTTCCCCATCTTTGAATGTAACAAAGCCATCGCTTAAATTAACTTTTCCTAGGCGAATTGATTTAATTTCACTTCCTAATAGTTTAATTCCGGCCTCATATGTTTCTTCAATAAAGAAATCATGTCTAGCTTTTTTGTTTTGAGTTATAATTTTCATGCTTTTTATTCCTCTTACGCTTTGTTTTTTTTCTAATAATAGTGAAATCCATTTTTTTACTTTGCAAATCAACGTCGACTAATTCAACTTTAATCGCGTCTCCTAATCGGTATTTCATACCTCTATTACCAATAAATGTTAGATGAGCCTCATCATACATATAATAATCATCTAAGGACCTTAAAGGCACAAACCCCTCAATACCATTATCTAGTTTAACAAACATCCCAGAAGGCATCATTTGGGTGATTATCGCTTTAAATTGTTCGCCGACTTTATCACTCATAAATTCGCAAGTTTTTAGTTTAGCAACATCTCGTTCCATTTGAATAGATTTCCGCTCTTGTCTAGAAGTATGTGCAGCAACTTCTGGTAATATTTTCTCAAAGTGTGTCATCTGCTTTGGCATATCAACAGCCTCACCAATGACTAATTGGTGTAATAAACGGTGTAAGATAAGGTCTGGATATCTTCTAATTGGAGATGTAAAATGAGTGTAATATCTCGCTCCTAAGCCATAATGAGGTGATTGATGTTCGCTGTAGATTGCTTTTTGCATCGCCCGAAGAATCATCATGTGCACAATATTAGTGTAATGCGTATTTGCTGTTTTTTTAGTTAAGATTTGCAGTGGTTTTGGATTACCTAGTTGTTTCATATTAACAGGAAACCCTAATCTAGAAACCATAACTAAAGCATTTTTCAATTTGCTTGGATCTGGTTTCTCATGGATCCGGTAAATTGAAGGCAACTTAGCATGGTGCATATGAAAGGCTACTGTTTCATTAGCAATTAACATAAATGATTCAATTAATTCTTCTGCGATATCTGTTGTTCTTTGAAAAACACTTAAAACTCTTCCTTTTTCATCAACATTGAAACCAAGTTCACTACTTTCAAATTCTATTTCGCCGCGTTTTCGTCTAACTTGTTTCAACTTTGAAGACAATTCATTCATCATAGTAAGCATATCTTCAATTTTTTCGTCCCGTAGGGTTTTATTGTTTATTAAAAAATCGTTAACCTCTCTATAAGTAAGGCGCCTAGAGCTTTTAATAAACGTTTTTTTAATATCATAAGATATTACCTTTCCCTCTAAATCCAAAATAATATTACAAGATAAGGTCAGTTTTAACTCATCAGGGTTAAGCGAGCACCAATCATTAGATAACAGATGCGGCAACATTGGAATTACGCGGTCTGCTAAATATGATGAAGTACTTCTTTTATACGCCTCTTGGTCAATCAAACTTCCCTCTGAAACATAATGTGAAACATCCGCTATATGCACTCCTAGATGATATTGATTGTTAATAACTTTTAAGTGAATCGCATCATCTAGATCTTTCGCATCTTTACCATCAATTGTAATAATAAGTTCATTTGTTAGATCGATTCTTGTTTTCTTTTCTTGTTCGAGATCTATTTTAATCTCTGCTAAAGATTCGATAACTTCTTCTGGGAATTCTTGGGGCCAATTGTAACTATGAACGATTTTTAAAGTGTTGATATCGGGGTCATTAATATGACCTACAATTTGCTTAACTTTTGCAAAAATACCATATTTTTCAATCGCTTCTACTTCCAGCATTACAACATGTCCTGAGACTAACCCTTTTGTGTTTTCAACTTCTAACCTGCGGTTAAGGAAAGTATCTGTTTCAAAA
>CAZDCS010000190.1:0-2300 GCA_964504015.1 uncultured Mariniplasma sp.
TTCATCAAATCTATTTGGCAAAAATTTAATAATTTCACCTATCTGATAATGTGATATCCCATTAACCGACTCAAGCATTTCTTCAATTTCATCTTCTAAAGCAATTTTTTCATCTCTTAAGGCAATAAGTCGATCATCTTGTATTTTCCCTATTATAAAATAGCTTGCTAAAGCAGCAGCGAAAATCAGGATTATTAAATAGAGTGTTTTTATGCGGTTTTTTTTCTTCCCAAAAACGTCTTGTTTACGCATAACTAATCACCACTTCCATTATAAGTTCACTTAAAAAGGAATGGTTAGGGCGTTCAGTTACCCACCTTGACTCTGTTAAACCCACATGAGTTCCAAAATCTTCATAAAATCCAATAATAAACTCTAAAAGTTCTGCCTTAGAATCTGCTGTAATAATAAGTGTCATCACGTTATTTTCATTGTTAATAGTGTAGTTAAGTATATCAATACTTCCAGTGACATGACTTAAAACGTCCCTAATTTTTTGCTCATAACCTTTATCTTGTTGCGAGAGAAAGATATAAGCATTGCTATAATCGATTTGTTCTTGCGTGTACTCTTGTGTGATAGATCTTTTTTCAATCAATTCTGTCACCTGGTTTTGTAAAATATTATTGATGCTTCTTTGATCATGAATTTGGTTTGCCAAAGTTACATAAGGAATAAAAACAATGGCAGAAAAACTAAAAATAAGGAATGCCAAAACTAACAAATTACTTGCGACCAAATCTCTTTTTCTAATTCGCTCTATTTTTATATCAAAAACTTTAAGTTCTTCGTCATCAACAACACTAGTTGCATATGCCATTTGGCATATTTTAGGAACATCTCTTAACATCGAAATTTGTTCACCTAAGTTAAAGATAACGGTTGATGCTTGATCTATTCTTGGCTCAAGTTTTTCAGCTATCACATCTCTTGTGATAGTTTCTGCTAGATTAAAAACCAGAGTAGTAGATATGTCCATCTTCCCTTTTCTAATATTAAACCTGTAATAGTTTCTTATTCTTTCGACATATTCTTCGACCACGGTAAAGCGCTTTTCAAACGAGCCTTCATATTCTTCGGTAACAATAAAAACCGGAACCCCCTGCTCTAGAATATAAATCGCAACCATTTGTTCGTATAACAAAACAAGCATTGCATTTTTGGGCTTGTTATTCGTTCTAGAAACATATAGGCGGTACAAAGCAAGTGCTGATAGGTCAAAACCAACTCTTCTCACACCAAGTTTATCAAAAACATCATAATAATCATTTAGCAGATCATCATCTGTAATAACGACAACAGCTGTTATTTTATCTTCTGTTTCAGCTTTAATGTGGTGCGCGACATTGGGGTTATCAAAAGGAAAACTAATCATTTCTCTTATATGCTGTTTCAAATATGAAGACAATTCTTCTTTCCCTAAATCTTCTTTACTTATTACAACTTCCCGAACTAGGATATTTTGTCCATGGATGACCATTTTTATGCGTTTAGGCGTAATTTTTTCTTGTTTAAATAAATTTTTAAGTGCTTTCAAAAATAATTCTGGTTCTAAAATATAACCATTTTCAACAACTTTTTTTCCCAGTGTGAAAGAGGCATAATTTTTCTGGTTATGCTTTGTTTTCCCTTGCTGATAGATACCAACCGATTCATCTGTTATAAAAATATTAATAGGGACTTTATGTTTGAACACTGGCTACCACTTCCTAATAAATACTATTTTGATAAATTTAACTTTTTGTATTTTAATTGTAATTCAGCAATTGTTTGCTTCCTACAATTCATATGTGCAATAAACAATGGTTTTAATTAAAGAAAAAGGAGCATCATAAAGTGATCCCCCTTTGTTTGCTTTATTAAACAGCATTTCCTGTAGACAATACAATCCCTATCCCGTTAAAAAAAATTGTTCTGTCTGCGCCGGGAAACCTCGAGCTCCTCTCGTATCTTATCATTACCACGGATCCAGTTACTGTAATTACGATATCCTCCAAAGGCATCCCTCTTCCATCTGCTGTTAACGAAATTAGTGTATCAGATAAATCAATGTAACCAGCTCTATCCAAATCACGCAACGTGAACTGGTTATCTAGCTCACTCATTGAAAACAGTCTTGCTGCTTCTTCAATAGAACTAAATGATGCCTCAGAGGCTCTAGTTCTTTGCCTTGAAATAATTGTCCCGATCGTAGGTACCGCAATTGCTGCAATAATCCCCAAAATAACAATAACTGCTAACAGTTCTACTAATGTAACACCTTTCTTACTTCTTATAGCTTTAATCATGATCTTCCTCCT
>CAZDCS010000191.1:0-2270 GCA_964504015.1 uncultured Mariniplasma sp.
CATAATGCATTGAACCGTTTTTTTGAATATATAACTTCAGCTTCTTTAATAGATTGTGTGTTTATTTCACCTTTTCCGTAAGAACTATCTAAGCATGTATTTACGAAAGCTATGGCATCACGTGGTCTCATAAATGTTCTATCTAATATATAGTCTATTGGCTTTTTACCATTAGGCTTACTTGTAAAAATGGTATTGAATGTCACTTTTGAAGATGTGTATTTTTCTGCCAAAAGTTGCGAAATTCTTTTATCTAGTAGTTCTTCTAAATCTGACTTATCCCATTTAAGTCGAAGTATAAAGTCATCATATTTCTCTTCTTGAAAACCAGAATCTCTTGTTTTATCAAAGACCCTGAATATCAAATCAGACCTTAACGAAATTATTATTTTTACAGGGACGATCTTTTTAAATGATTTTACAGTTTCAATAAGTGCACGAATTAGCCTATATCGTAATTCGTCATCAACCCAGTCATCATCTAGTTTGTCTATTAAAATATAATATTTTTGTTGCTTATCTGTAAAGATATCATCAGATAATAATTGTATGACGCGATTCAATTTTTGAATCTGTACGCTGTTTACAACTCTTTGAGCGCGTTGGACTACCTCCGCTTTTATTTCTTCTGTTAGTTTAGAAGATCCAGACGCTGTTAATGGAATGCCTAAACCTGTAAAATCAGTTGACGCTGTAAGTTCATTTTCTAACTTTGTTGTTAGTTCCTTTATTCTTTTGTCAGCTTCTAACCAAAATTTATCACCCCACTCCATTAAATAATTTATAGCTTCTTCTTTACCCTTATCCTTAGAAAAAATCGAAGAGATACGGTCAATGAATGTTTTTCTATTAGCTTCATTATTTATATCAAACTTGTGCTTTATAAGCTCTACAGCAAGAACATGGCGCCATAATAGTTGATAAAATATATCTAGTTTGATGCCAATACTCTCGAAAAATCTAATAATATTTGAGTTGGCAATGTAGTTGAGAGCAAGTTCATCAGGTAATAATGTTATAGTGTTTTCTTCTCTATTCTTTATTATCTCTGTTAGTGCAGATTTTCCTCCACCAGTTCTTGCAACTACAATACATTTTGACTCATTAGTATCTAATAGATAATCAATATCTCCTGTATCAACAAAGCAATCAAATAAAAAGTTATCATCTTCATAAGCATCCATTGCACCTATCGACATATGCCTCTTAAATTTGAATTTACCGATAGTCTTGGCTTTAGTCATTTAGTTTTTTCCCTTATGAATATAACGCTTTGCTAAGTGGTATTTTAGAAGCCGTTTGTATTGTGTAAAATGTAGCGAAGCGAAATACACAATACAAACGGCGTATAAAATATCCACTTGAGCTGATTGTTAGAACTTACACCTGCCGACCTCGACACGCAACAACTCTTGATTGTTTGCACTGACTTTTACCTGCTTTTTGTCGTTTTTATTTTGAATTTAGACATTCCACACTAGACTGTACAGCGGGGCTTTTCGGATTTTTATTGAACAATGGCACTCCCCTTTTAACAAATGTTGGCTTCAGCCAACTATTTTACTGCCTCCCATTTATTTCTCTGTTTGTGCTTGAATCGTTTTTCTATTCTTTTCCAAAAGTTTCAGCGGTAAAAACACCAAAATTCTTTCAGTTATACATTTGATATTAATTGTTCAAACTGAACTAGCCTATTTATTTTTATTCATCCGCATATCAATCCACAAATGCCATACTTTCATATTTAATGAAAAAAGGAAAAAATGCTTCAAATCGTTTTTTATGAACATTTTCTTCGATTATTAATTTCCGAAGAAAGCGAAGAAAATATGTTTTTTATTGTTTTTATCTTTTTCGTTCTAACGCTTGAACTCAGCTGCCAAGCAATACATAGTGTAGCAAAGCGAAACGGCGTATTGATTGGTCAGCTGCAGTGACTTGTTATATGACAGTAACCTACTTCCAGTCATTATTGCAACAACTGTATTCAGGACACTGCCGCCCTTTCCTTTCACTATGAACCATGACTGTACAACAAACTATTCCTAGATTCACTTCATGAGGCATACCACCATTCATGGCACCTAACTTTCACACATTTACCATACTTTTTTGATTGAAACATTTTCGACCAACAGTTACGGAATAAAAGGGTAAATATTTGCACGACATTCTTTAAACAAAAAAATAAAACCGCTCATTGAACGCAAAACATATAACGCTTTGCTCAGTGGCGTTTTATGCGACTTTTGTATTGTGAGAAAATGGAG
>CAZDCS010000192.1:0-2226 GCA_964504015.1 uncultured Mariniplasma sp.
TAAAGATTAAAGTGTTTTAAGTTCTAACTTAATACATTTAAATCTTACATGATTAAATGCGAACAGCAAATCCAGTTTTTAAAAATATTGAACGAGCTCAAGTTTATGAGGGAACTCAAACAGCAACTTACCGAGGTATTGTCGGCAAGACTGCGACATTGTTAATAACAGCAGTTATAAGTGGTTACTTAGCAATTACATATATTGGTGTAGATCAACTAATTCCACTTATGGGTGGAGCGATAATCGTGGCATTCATTTCAGTTATAGTAGCTGTGAGAAGTGTTAGGTTTGCTCAAGTATTTGGGTTTATATACGCACTTTCGATTGGTCTTTTGCTTGGTGTAATAACGATGTTTATGGAATCTTATGTTCCTGGAGTTGCCCTAGCTGCAGTGATTGCTACGGCATCAATTTTCACTGTTATGTTATTCTTATATTCGAGTCGAGTAATTAGAGTAACTTCACGGTTTAGAAAAGTGATGATGGGTGCTATGCTAGCATTCGTACTCTTTTTTATAATCAGTCTTTTCGCTGGAATAACTTTTGGAAACTATACCACTTTAGGAATTAGTGCTATTTTGATTATCTTTGGTGCTTTAATGTTAACACTTGATTTTGACCGCGCTGAAAGCGTTGTGGAAAGTGGAGCAGATAAGCGCTATGAATGGGTCATTGCCGTTGGATTAATGGTAACAATAGTTTGGATTTATATTGAGTTATTAAGGTTTTTAGCTATAATTGCACTTAATAGAAGTTAATAAATCGATGAAAAGAAATAGTAATTAAGTTAATCTTGCTTAAGAGAGTATAGTAAAGGTGAGAGCTATGCCAAGACAACTTAATGAATTCGTCTTTGAGAGGTGCTAATCACACCCGTGTCATTCGCGTTAAGAATATAAGAGTTCTAGGGAAAATAGAACTAGAGTGCTAGGTTTTACCTAGAACTAAGGTGGTACCGCGATTATTCGTCCTTAGAGTTTCTAAGGACTTTTTTATACTAAAAAAGGAGATACAAAATGATTGATCAGTTAGCTAATTTGAAAAAAGAAGCATTAAAGAAAGTTGAACAAATAAAAGAGCTTGCTAAACTAAATGAGCTGCGTATAGCCTACCTTAGCAAAAAGGGACAAGTTTCTTTGATGATGAGCAAACTAAGAGACCTTTCTAAGGAACAAAGACCTCTTTTTGGTCAAAAAGTGAATGAGGTTAAACAAATAATTGAACAAGCTCTTTTACTGAAAAAACAAGAGCTAGAAAACATTGAGTTGGCAGCAACACTTAAAGTTGAAAAAATTGATGTAACACTTCCAGGGCAAAAGTTTAATCAAGGAAGTGTTCACTTGCTAAACCAAGTAGTAGAAGATCTAGAAGACCTATTTATTGGTCTAGGATATGAAATTGCAGAAGGTCCTGAACTAGAAAATGATTACTATAATTTTGAAATGATGAACTTAAGTATTGGTCATCCGGCAAGAGATATGCAAGATTCTTTTTATACAGATGAGAAGATGTTGTTAAGAACGCATACGTCACCAGTACAAGCAAGAGCTATGCTTGATAAAAAAGGGGAAGCGCTGCGTATTATTTGTCCAGGAAAAGTTTATAGAAGGGATGACGATGATCCAACACATAGTCATCAATTTATGCAAATTGAGGGGTTAGTAATTGATAAAGATATTACTTTTGCCAATCTCAAAGACGCACTACTAAAAATGATTAGACATCTTTTTGGTCCAACTAGACAAATTAGACTTAGACCATCTTATTTTCCTTTTACTGAACCAAGTGTTGAAGTGGATATCTCATATGTGAAAAAAGATGGAAGCACCGGATACATTGAGGTTTTAGGAGCTGGTCAAGTTCATCCCAATGTCCTTTTAATGGGAGGGTATGACCCTGAGGTTTATCAAGGGTTCGCTTTTGGTATTGGCGTTGAAAGAATAGCTATTCTAAAATATAATATTGATGATATTCGTCATTTTTATGTTAACGACCTAAGGTTTTTGAAACAGTTTAAGGGGGTAGATAAATAATGAAAATCACACAAAATATGTTAAAAAAATGGATTGATATTCCTAATGACATTCAAAGTTTAACTAATCAAAAGATTGTTGAAGTTGAAACGTTTTCAAAGGCTTGCCAAGCAACCAATTTAGTTATTGGTCATGTTTTAACATGCGATAAACATCCAAACTCTGATCATTTATCATTAACAACAGTTGA
>CAZDCS010000193.1:0-2218 GCA_964504015.1 uncultured Mariniplasma sp.
AATAATCACAATGAGAATACATATAACAAAAAATAAAAATCATGTTATAATATAAATATGTTAAATACGATAGTGGGGTAAAATATGACTAACACATATTTCAAAGAAAAAGCGCGAGAGCAACTAAAAGGCCAGTATTGGATTGCCTTTTATATCAAAATTATCACTTTAATGCCAACTATCCTTTTTGTTGCTATTGCAGTCTTTGGCATGACTTTCATCGAGAGCGTACTGGCAGATTCACCCTTCTTAGGTCTACTTCCCCCTCTTATTGGCTTCATTTTTGCTCTTACACACGCAAATCTGCTGGCAGGTCGATGCCACTATTTATTATCATTAGTTAGAGAAACTGAGGGTAATCATGAACTGACATTACTACTTAAGGGGTTTAAGGAAAACTATGAGGCTCCATCTCATACTTTTCTATATTCCAAACTATTTGTACTTCTTTGGTCTTTATTGCTCATTGTCCCAGGGATAGTGAAAATGTTTTCTTATAGCATGGCTTATTACATTGTTGCCGATAACTATAAAATCGGGGCTCCAGCATCACTCACCGCAAGCAAAGAGATGATGGATGGTCATAAATTAAGATTATTCAAACTCTATCTTAGCTTTAGTGGCTGGTTTCTTTTAACTATCCCAACATTGTTTATCGGTTTATTTTTCTTAATGCCTTATGTCGACCTCGCTGTTGCTAACTTCTATGAAGAACTTAAAGATTCCAACACCAAAAAAACTAAATATCTTCAAGAATTAGCGAGAGGTCTTCATACGATTAGCACAAAAAAACAACAATGATAGCATGATAGCTAAGGATTTCATAATAAAAGCACGAACTCAATTAAAGTGGCGCTATTGGTCGCTCTACTTTCCATCAGTTTTTTCATGATAACTTCCTACACTTGTCCTACATTTTCATTCAGGGCCTTTGCTAGTGCCTTATGCTATTGTTTGATAGCGAAAGTCAGATACCCTGAAAAAAATCCTGGACAGAGTTGTCGTTGACAGTTTCAAGATAATTTTTATCCCTTAAAACTTATTTTCTAACTAGAATTAGCATATTATTCTGGTCTTTCTTTTCGTTATCCCAGGAGTAATAAAAGCACTTTCATACAGCATGGCCCACTATATTATTGCTGATAACCCCGATATTAGAGTCCTAGAAACAATGCCATAAAGTTGCGAGATCATGGTTGGGAATAAACTAAGATTAGTTAAGCTATACTTTGGTTTTATTGGTTGTTTTCCTATAACTGTCCCCAAGTTTTTTCGGGATTGTCATCCTTATTGGCACCTTATGTGAAGCTATCAGAGTACTGCACCAGAGAAACAAAAATGATTGAAACTATGCAATATTTTCTGCTTAGTTAAAAAAAAATATTAAACCGGACAAACATGGTATAATAAAATAAAAAATGGAGGATTTATCTGATTAGCAAAGATTTTAGAAGAAAAGCTCGCGAGCAACTAAGTGGGCAGTACTGGACTGTATGGCTTGTAGGAATTATTGTCCCGTTAATACTGCTTGCGCCAGACATTATTATATATGCCATTGGTGGGATGGGGGCGCTAATTGCAGCCTCTAGTGTAACATTACTATATAGTCTCATTTTGGTCGGACCGCTTGCAGTCGGATTATCATATTTTTTACTAAATGTAGTTAGATCAAGTGAAGAGGAAACCGAAATAGGACTAATCTTTAATGGATTTAAAAAGAGTTTTCCACTATCGCTTGCTGCATCATTGTTAGTTGGGCTTTTTACTATCCTTTGGTTTTTATTGCTCATTATCCCAGGGATAGTGAAAATATTTTCTTACAGCATGACTTATTTCATTATTGCCGACAACCCTAACATTGGAGTCACAGAAGCAATAACAAAGAGTCGTAAGATGATGGATGGAAACAAATGGAAACTGTTTAAATTGCATTTTAGTTTTATTGGTTGGTATATTTTATCAGCGGTAACAATTATAGGGTGGATTTTCCTAACGCCCTATATTCAGGTCGCTGTTGCTAACTTCTATGAAGAAATTAAAGGTGGTAATGATTCAACTATAGAACCTCAAGTTGAAGAATAACAAAGAATTCTAACAAATAAAAGGGGCTGTCGTTGAATAGCCACTAAAAAAGGTAAATCGCAATTGTGAAATACCTTTTTTTTATTTCAACTTATATTTCGAAAAAAATCAACTGTTTTCGACATTTAGTTACTTA